>JANTHA010000069.1 GCA_024762625.1 Thiotrichaceae bacterium | reverse complement strand
AAATTCGTATTTTTTGAAATGCTTAATTTAGGATCACGGCGCACCTTGACCAACACCCGCAGTTTTTGGTCCGGCTTTAAATGTATTTCCTTGATCTGACCCAAATCAAGCTGGGCTCCTTCCAGACCTTTTAACGATAATTTAAACGCGGCGTCATACATTGATTTATTATCAATCTTGAGTTCATAGCGATTCAAAATCCGTCCGTCTGATAGAGTGACATATAAAGGACTACGAATCTGTCGGGCGGTGCTCTCGATAATTTTATGGCCGCTCATGCTCCAAAGCAAAAAGCCAATAGCGCCTAACATCGCCAAACCATAACCATAGGTTCTCAATTTAAAGAAATGCGTTTTACCGTGTTCCAGGCCGTTTTCTGATTCATAACGAATCAGTCCACGATCCCAGCCGCGCGCATCCATGATGGTGTCGCATGCATCCACGCATAAGCCGCATTGAATACAGGCATACTGCATACCATCGCGTATGTCTATGCCTGTTGGACAAACCTGTACGCATAAACCGCAATCAACACAATCGCCTACGCCCTCCGCATGGCGTTGTTCCAGTGTTTTCAACGCCTTGACTGGTTTGGCGCGACCTTGCGTTCCTTCACCTCTTTCAGGGTCATAGGTAGGCACCAAGGTATCTTTATCAATCATGACGCTCTGAAAACGCGCATAAGGACAGACATGCTGGCAAATTTTCTCACGCATTAAACCAGCTGCAATATAGGTGGTGGTCATTAGACCAAATGCCGTAATATAGGCAACTGAAGGCGCCTGACCGGTAAAAAACCGGACAATCAGATCAGGCGCATATCCCCAATAAAGCACAAAGGTCAATCCCGTCCAGAAAGCCAGAAACAGCCAGAGCAGATGCGTTAATCCTCTTTTAAGAATTTTTTCGCCATTCCAGGGTTGTTTATCCAGACGTATGCGCTTGACGCGGTCGCCCTGAATTAATTTCTCAATTTCACGAAAGGCATCGGTCCACAAGGTCTGGAAACAGAAATAGCCACAGAATGCCCGGCCTACCAATGCCGTAGAAAAGAATAATAGCACTGCGGCAAGGAACAATAGCGCAGCTAGCCAGAAAATATCCTGAGCATAAACAACCAGACCGAAGATATAGAATTTCCTGGCAACCATATCAAACAGGACGGCCTGATTGGCTCCGACAGGACGATGCCATGGAATCCAGGGCAAAATAAAATAAACAGCATAAGCCAGGTAAAGAACAATGGATTTAAACGAACGAAATCGTCCTTTAATGGTGCGTGGATGTATATGCACAGACTCTGCTACGACTGGAACTGGAAAATCACTCATGCCTATTTGCTCATTAACATATTAATAACAGGCGCAATATCTATTTAATATTGCGACGACATTAACCCTTTCATGGTTAATAGTTTAACCTTTAAAGCGGACACTTCGAATTGAAAATTGTCAATTCAGTTAATAACGTCCCTGATAGCTTTTGACAAAAACAAAAGCGGCCGGAAAACCGGCCGCTTGAATAATTTAAAGGTTTCTTATTGCGCAGATGAGCTTAATAATTTCAAATAAGCAACCAATACTTTGATCTCATCATTACTTAAGCGCGACTCCCAAGCTGGCATTTCACGTTGAATGCCGCCAGAAATAACTGCTTTTACAGCTTTTACCTTATCTTCAACAGTTTTAGCGCCAGGCACATTGGCTTGGGTCCAGATGTGATCCGTCAAATTGGCGGAACCCAATGCTTTCATACCCGTAGCAGCTGGCGTATGACAGCCTGAACAACCCTTGGTATTAAATATCTCCTTTCCCTTTTCAGCCAGCGCGGAATCAACTTTTTCGCCTGAGAGACTCAAAACATAATTCGCTGCTTCAGTAATTTGCTCTTCATTAAGGGTTCCCTTATGTGCCGGCATATTGCCTTTACGACCTTTACGGATAGTTGTTTCAATATCCGCCGCATCGCCGCCCCATAACCAGGCGTCATCCACAAGATTAGGGTAGTTTCCTATAACACCCTGACCGCCGGACTGATGGCAAGCCGCACAGTAGTCGCCAAAGATGCCTTTTCCATAAGCCAGAACAAAAGCGCTTTTGTCAGGGTCTTTTGTTACATCAGCCAACGGCGTCGCCGCGACGCTTTTTACCATTTCCTGACGTTTTAACTCATTCGGGTCATTTTGCATTTCGTGAGCAAGTAGAGCGCGCGTATTCCACTTACTTGTTACTTCTTCGCCCGCCTTGTTTTTGAAGGTGACGGTGCTGATTCCCTCTGTAAAACCACGTTTAGTAAATCCTAGCGGAAAAGCAGGATATAGTATCCAGTAAACAATGGAAAAGATAATAGTTCCATAAAACGCCCATAACCACCAACGGGGCAAAGGATTGTTAAATTCCTGCAATGTATCATCCCACACATGACCTGTTGTTTCTGCGCCTGTAATCGGATCTCTTGTAATCTTGTGTTTTGAGTCTGCCATAACTTATTTCTCACCTTTTTTATGGGAGGGTTCGCCCGACTTTCCTTCTGGGTGGCTGGGTGAACTCTGTTGTTCATCATCAAGAAATGGAATATTGCGATATTCTTCTAAGCGTGCGCTGCGTTTCTTGCTACCGTACACATAGAAAATAATGGCTAGAAAGGTAACAACAAATATGATCAGTGTGACTGCCTTGTTATTCGCCATCACCATGAACCATTCAAATATATCATTCATTTCTCTAATTAACTCCTGTTAAGCACCGGCGCTTTTCTAAAAAAGAACCGGCTAGACCCGCTATTAACGGAACTTAACAAATTCAGCTTCATCATGCTTACTGAAATCAACCATGGTTCCAAGCACTTGTAGATAGGCCACCAGGGCATCCATTTCACTTAATTTATCCGGATTACCATCGTAGTTGCCTAGTTTTGCTTGCTCCATCAGATTCTTCTCAGCCATATTGATATCAAGCTTTTTGGCGACGCTCTCGCCAAATTTTTCCACATTGGCGTCATATTCAATTTTAGTTAATGAATAGGGAACGCCTACCGCTTTCAAGGTTGCCATTTTGGCAGCTATATCGCCTGTATCCAGGTCATTTTCATTCAACCAGGGATAGTTAGGCATAATAGATTCCGGCACAACAGAACGCGGAGCGGTCAAGTGCTTCACATGCCATGCGCTTGAGTATTTACCGCCTACGCGAGCCAGATCAGGTCCGGTGCGTTTGGAGCCCCACTGGAACGGATGGTCGTACTGGGATTCAGCCGCCAGTGAATAATGGCCATAGCGCAATGCTTCATCGCGGAAGGGACGGATCATTTGCGAGTGACATAAATAACAACCTTCACGGGTGTAAATATCGCGTCCCAGCTGTTCCAGCGGCGTGTAAGGACGAACTGCATCCTTACCATCCGCATTTTTAACATCTTCCACGGTTCCTTCAATATAGAACAAAGGAACAACTTCAACCAGACCACCGATACTAATCGCCACCAGCGTAAAAATTATCAGCAAGGCCGCATTAGTTTCTATACTTTCATGTTTCATCATAACATTAATCTCCTCAAGCTAATATTCAGCCTTACAATCAGGCCTTGGCCGCTGACGTTGCAGTACTTCTTAATGTTTCACGCTTAGCTATAGTCATCCAGACGTTATAGGTCATGAGCAGGATGCCAGCAACAAAGAATATGCCAGCTACCGCGCGAGCAACCAGAGGACCATGCATAAAGGCGACTGTTTCAATGAAGCTGTACGCCAGGTTTCCATATTCATCAAATGCGCGAAGCATCAAGCCCTGACCGATACCTGACACCCATAGTGCTGTGATATAAAGCAGGATGCCGATTGTCGCCAGGAAGAAGTGAACATAAATCAGTTTGACGCTGTAAATGGTTGTATTCCACAGCTTGGGAATCAGATGATAGAAAGAACCGAAGGTAACCATCGCAACCCAGCCCAGCGCACCGGAATGAACGTGTCCAACTGTCCAGTCTGTGTAATGGGATAACGCGTTTACGCTTTTCAGCGACATCATAGGTCCTTCAAAGGTTGACATGCCGTAGAAAGACAATGACGTAATCAGGAACATCATGATTGGATCAGAACGTAGTTTGTCCCATGCGCCTGACAAGGTCATGATGCCGTTGATCATACCGCCCCATGAAGGCATTAGTAGCATAATGGAGAAGGTAGCCGCCAAAGTGGAAGTCCAGTCAGGGATTGCCGTCCAGTGTAGGTGATGCGTACCCACCCACATATACATGAAGCTGAGCGCCCAGAAATGAATGATAGACAAACGATAGGAATAAACTGGACGACCCGCCTGCTTGGGCACGAAATAATACATCATGCCTAGAAAAGCGGCTGTCAAGAAAAAGCCAACAGCATTATGACCATACCACCATTGCGTCATCGCATCCTGAGCACCAGAGAACAGGCTATACGACTTTATACCTAAAAAGCTAACAGGAACAGCCAGGTTATTAAAGATATGTAATAGCGCCGTAGCCAGAATAAATGACATAAAGAACCAGTTCGCCACATAAATATGAGGCTGGTTACGCTTCAACAGTGTCATGGTATAAATAAGGAAATAAGCAACCCACACGACAGTTATAAGCAGATCCACATACCATTCAGGCTCTGCGTACTCACGCCCCTGAGTGATGCCTAGCAAGTAACCCACGCCTGCGATAGCAATTGCGGCATTCCAGCCCCAGAAGGTAAAGTTAGCCAGTCCACTTCCCCACAAACGCGTCTGACAGGTGCGCTGCACAATGTAGTAGGAAGTAGCAAACAAAGCGTTGCCGCCAAATCCAAAAATAACGCCGCTGGTATGCAATGGTCGCAAGCGACCAAACGTTATCTGGGCAATATCAAAGTTCAGGAATGGCCATGCCAATTCCGAAGCGATATAGGTGCCCGCCGTCATGCCGGCGATCCCCCAGAAAAGCGCCATTAAGGCAAACTTCTTTACGATATCGTAGTTATATTGTTCAATAGCGCCGCTTGAGACACTCGTCCCTGCTGTAGCGCTACCCATCACTGCACTGTTAGCCATCTTCAGACCTCTACTTTCGTTTCAGATTCAGTTTCAAATAGTATTAACAACAATCGCCAGTCCGGTGAGAATACCCACAAAGTAACCAGCAACAACATTAGTATTTCCTAATAATCTGGCGCGAGAATACAACAAAATTGAACTTAATGAAATTATTATCATCCTATTCTTCAGATAAATTTTCATCAAATTGGCAATAGAGATAAAAACCTTGATATAGGTCAATTAAACAACAGAAAGGCGAGTTTATCTCATTTCATGAACTGAAATTATTGAAAGAAAAACAAGAACAAATGAGAGTAAATGAGGCTAAGGCATCCCACCCTGTTTTAAGAAAACAACAAATACAGAAACGCATCATTCTGTAATTTTTTTGCGCTTAAAAACGCTAAAACAAAACAAGCAATAACCAGACCAGCGCCGTATTTATCATTGCGATAAACACGGCGGCGGAGCCCATATCCTTGGCTCTTCCGGATAACTCATGCATTTCGCCGCCGAAGCGGTCAACTACCGCTTCGATAGCCGAATTTAACAGTTCAACGATCAGCAACAGCAAGACAGAGCCGATCAACAAGGCTATTTCAAGGCTTGTTTCTCCGAGCCAGAACGCCAGCGGCGTAGAGACAAGCAGCACAAACACTTCCTGACGAAACGCCTCTTCGTGCCGGTACGCGGCTTTCAATCCCTGCACGGTAAATTGAAACGCCTTAATCCAGCGCGTGACTCCGGTATTGCCGCTACCCGCCATAACGAAACGCCCTAGCGATAACTATCTATTGATGGGCAGGAGCATACCAGATTGCGGTCGCCATAAACATTATCCACCCGGTTGACGCTGGGCCAGAACTTGGCGGTCGAATTGACGCCTTTGGGGAATACGGCGATCTCCTGTGGATAGGGATGGTTCCAGGTTTCCGTGATATCCAGCACCGTATGCGGCGCGTTGGTCAGTGGATTATCCTCCAGCGGCCACTCGCCTTCCTGCACCCGGGCGATTTCTTCGCGAATTGCGATCATCGCATCACAGAAACGATCCAGTTCATATTTTGACTCGGACTCGGTGGGTTCTATCATCAAGGTTCCCGCTACTGGAAACGACATGGTGGGCGCATGGAAGCCGTAGTCCATGAGTCGCTTGGCGATATCCTCTTCACTAATGCCCGAACTCTCCTTGATGGGACGGATATCAATAATGCATTCATGCGCCACACAACCTTTGCCGCCACGATAAAGCACCGGATAATACTCAGCAAGACGCTCTGTCACATAATTGGCGTTAAGAATAGCCACCTTGGTCGCCAGCGTATTGCCTTCAGCGCCCAGCATTTTCATGTACATCCAGGACACCGGCAAGATTGACGCGCTGCCATACGGCGCCGCCGAAACAGCATATGCGCCATCCTGAGCGTTAGTCGCCTCAGAACCATCTGCATTGATCACATGCCCAGGCAAAAACGGTGCCAGATGGCTTTTCACACCGATCGGACCGACGCCAGGCCCGCCGCCGCCGTGTGGAATCGCAAACGTCTTATGCAGATTCAGATGCGACACATCAGAACCATATAATCCAGGCTTTGCCAGCCCGACCTGCGCGTTCATGTTGGCGCCGTCCAGATAAACCTGTCCGCCGTTTTCATGGATAATCTCGCAGACTTCAACAATCGCCTCTTCAAAGACGCCATGGGTTGATGGGTAAGTCACCATAATGCAGGCCAGGTCATCCTTATGCGTTTGCGCCTTTTCGCGCAAATCGGCCACATCAATATTGCCGTTTGCATCGCAATCGACCAGAATGATTTTCATATTGGCCATTGCCGCAGACGCCGGGTTAGTGCCATGCGCCGATGTCGGGATCAGGCAGATATTGCGATGCGCTTCTCCGATGCTTTGATGGTAGCGGTTGATCGCCAACAAACCGGCGTATTCACCCTGCGCGCCGGAATTGGGCTGCAATGAGATCGCATCATAGCCGGTCGCTTCAATCAGCCATTTCCCCAGTTCTCCGGTCATTTGTTGATAGCCCTTCGTTTGATCAGCCGGAGCAAACGGGTGTAGGGATGAGATTTCCGGCCAACTAACTGGCGTCAACTCACTAGCCGAATTGAGCTTCATGGTGCATGAGCCTAATGGAATCATTGCATGAACCAGTGACAAATCCTTGTTTTCCAGTCGTTTCAGGTAACGCATCATTTCTGTCTCGGTATGATAGCGATTGAATACCTCATGACTCAGAAAAGCGCTGTTACGCACATAGGCGGGCGGAATGCCTGCGTCACATTGCCCCTTGAGTATCTGCGCATCAATTTTCTCAACTGTAAAGCCATGATTCTCTCCAAAGAACAGATCAAACAGCGTTTCGAGGTCAGCTTCGGTCTTTGTTTCATCAAAACTGACGGCGAGCTTGTCATCATCGACCCTGCGCAGATTCAAACCTTGTTGTAGCGCCGCCTGATAAATTTCGTCCTGCCGCTTGCCAACCGCCACGGTGAGCGTATCGAACCAGGAGGTATTCACCAGGAATTCGCCATCGGCAAGATCGCTCTGGCGCACTGCAGCCGCGAAAATACTGGTGAGGCGGTTTATGCGTCCCGCAATTTTTTTCAAGCCTTGCGCGCCATGATAGACCGCATAAAAACTCGCCATATTCGCGAGCAACGCTTGCGCCGTACAAATATTCGAAGTCGCTTTTTCACGTCGGATATGCTGCTCGCGCGTCTGCATCGCCATGCGCAACGCCTGATTGCCGCGGCGGTCAATCGAAACGCCTATCACGCGGCCGGGTATGGCGCGCTTTAATTTGTCACGCACCGTAAAATAAGCAGCGTGAGGGCCGCCAAACCCCATTGGCACGCCGAAACGCTGGGTATTGCCAAAAACTATATCAGCGCCCATTTCACCCGGCGCTTTTAACATCACCAGCGCCAAAATATCTGCGGCGACACAAACCAGCGCTTTTTGTTGATGCGCTATGTCAATCACGGTTTCAATATCGTCAATATTGCCGGTTACCCCCGGATATTGTAGCAATACCCCAAACACCTCATGTTGTTCAAGCTCGGTCAATGGATCGCCTACAATCAGCTCAAAACCAAAATACTCGGCGCGTGTTTTCAGCACATCCAGCGTTTGTGGAAACACGTCTTCCGCCACAAAAAATTTGTTGGTCTTTAAACGATTAGAGCGTTTGCACAACGCCATTGCCTCAGCCGCAGCGGTTGCTTCATCCAGTAAGGACGCATTCGCCATATCCATACCAGTCAGGTCCATAACCATTTGCTGGAAATTAAGCAGGGCTTCGAGTCGCCCCTGTGAAATTTCAGGTTGATAAGGCGTATAAGCGGTGTACCAGCCAGGGTTTTCCAGTACATTGCGCTGAATCACCGGTGGTGTGAAGGTATCGTAATAGCCCATGCCGATAAAGGAGCGATTAATCTTGTTTTGGGCCACTATCGCTTGCAGTTCACGAAGCGCTTCCCTTTCCGAAACTGGGTGATCCAGCTTAAGCGGCTCATGCAGACGAATGCTTTCCGGTACGGTTTTATCAATCAACTCATCCAGCGTCGTGACGCCGATGCTCTCCAGCATGGGCTCAAGGTCATTATCCTGCGGACCTATATGACGGGACATAAAATCATCACGCTGCATCAGCGCAGACAGGGGAGTATTTTTCATGGAGGCAACTACTTCTGGTGAAGTTTAACTAAAGAATATTTCTTAACAGTCTCTCTAAATAAGCTATCTGGACAGCATATCTGAACAACATATCTGAACAACATATCTGATTAACATCTGACAATAAAGACATGAAAACACGCCTTTGCAACTCAGTAATACAAATAGAAAAGACTGGTATTGTTTATTTCTGGCTGAAACCCGGCTTATTCCTGGCACTCTAGCGCATAGGCATCCGCATCCAGCAAATCATCAAGATCCGCCATATTGTCAGGCTTCATGCTAAAAATCCAGCCTTCGCCATAAGGGGCGGTATTGATCAATTCAGGCTCGGAATCCAGCTCCTCATTGACTTCCGTGATTTCGCCCGACATGGGACAATACATATCCGAAGCGGCTTTTACCGATTCAATCACGCCACAGCTCTCTTCCGCCGTATAGCTATTATCGACTTCGGGCAGTTCCACATAGACGACATCGCCCAGCAACGATTGTGCATGGTCGGTAATGCCTACCGTAACCGTGCCGTCGCCGTTATCACGCACCCATTCGTGGGATTTTGTATATTTCAGATCATCCGGATTTTCATTGCTCATTGTGTTTTCCTCGATGTATGTATAATTTGCATTAATTGCTAAGGTTGATTGCTAAAAACAAGTCGATTAAACCAGCGCTTTGCCGTTTCTGACAAAAGGCGGCTTGACAATTCTGGCGGCCAGCTTTTTCCCACGCATCTCCACCTGACAGGTTTCACCCGCACCAACAGGGATGCGCGCCAGCGCAATAGAATAGCCCAGCGTCGGTGAGAATGAACCACTGGTAATCTCGCCCTCGCCCTGCTCTGTTATAACTTTCTGGTGTGAACGCAATACGCCTTTGTCTTCAAGCGCCAATCCCACCAGACTGTATTTTGAACCGGCGGATTTTTCTTTTTCCAGAGCCTTGCGGCCAATAAACTCGCGATCGGTCGGCTCCCAGGCGATGGTCC
>JANTHA010000068.1 GCA_024762625.1 Thiotrichaceae bacterium | reverse complement strand
ACTGCATCAAAAGATCCCTTTTGTACCTCATCCAGATTTTCGCCATCCACTTCTTGAGTTTCTATATTATCAAGGCCGGATAGTCTGGCTGATGTATTAACGTATTCAAGAATAACAGGTGAAATATCAGTAGCCAGGACATAACCGTTTTCGCCGACTCGACGGGCTGTTGTAACGGTTTGTTCTCCTGCCCCTGCCGCAACATCCAGTACGCGACTGCCGTTTCCAATATCGCACATATCCAGCATGGTCTCGGTTGCTGGCCCTAGCCATCTTGACAGTAGCTCACCCCATCGATGCCAGGCTTCTGCAGCTGTGTCCCATTGTTTACGGGTGGTTTCCTTGTATTGCAAGGCATTGAATTTTTGTGGCGTTTTAGTCATGATTTCATCTCCTTTAGTTGCATTGCAGAATCATTCTTCGCTTTTTAAATAGGTAGAATGACCTATACTTAAAAAGGATAGACCAGTTGCGAATAATTCCAATTCTCAACTTTTCGAAACGTGATGTGCATAAATGCACAGAAGCTCTCTGTTCTAGTGGCTTGTGATGAAAATATCAGGTTTAAAACTGGGATTTGGCCGATAAACGCCGTGGTATGTTTAGATGAATTGGGACGACCTTAAAGTATTTCTTGCGGTGGCGCGCAGTGGAACGATTTCCGGAGGCGCAAAACAACTGGGCGTACAACATTCAACCGTTTCCAGACGGGTTCGCCATTTGGAAGAAAACCTGGGAACCCGCTTACTCGATCGTAAAACAGGTCGTTATGAACTCACCCGTGCGGGAAAAAATCTATTTGATACTGCGCTAGATATTGAAGCCCGCGTCTTACAGGTGGATGGATCCTTGCCCGGGAAAGACAGCAAACTGGTCGGTTCATTGAGAATCAGTGCTATCAATAATATGGCGTCCTCGGTGCTTATGCCCATGTTCGCCAGTTTCAGCAAGCGCTTTCCGATGATTGATCTGCAGGTCATGGTTTCCAATGATAATGTCAGTCTTTCCCAGCGCGAGGCGGATGTCGTTATACGACTGACCAATACTCCGACAGAGACATTAATCGGCAAGCAACTGGTAACGGTGGTTTCAACTGTTTATGGCGCCCACTCCTATTTAAAACGGGTCAGGGAACAGCGTAAGGAAGTAGAATGGATTGGCGTGAATTGCTGCAAATTCCACTCGTCATGGACAAAGCAGCAATGTGGCGGACAGCCCCGACGTTTCACCAGTGATGATACACTGTTGACGCGCGCAGCTATCAGGGAAGGGCTCGGCGTTTCATATCTACCCTGTTTTATGGGGGATACTGACCCTTTGCTGGAACGCTATTGTGAGCCGAATCCCGGCCATAATCTGGGTTTGTGGTTGTTATTTCATCAGGATCTCAAACATTGCGCCAGAGTTCTGGCGTTTCGTGAGCACATGATTCAGTCTATCAATGATAAAAAAGCCCTGTTCGAAGGCGTGTTCGATGGATAATTCTCCGGGTTTTTATTGTTCCGCCATAAAAACCCGGAGTCTGAACGCGTTTATCCTAAATTCTCAGTTGAGCAGGCTTGAGTGTGCTGCTGTGGTGGTGCAGGTCAAGGCGTAACTGCGCGGAATGGTTATTCCCTTTCAAGCGGTTACAACGCTGACATGCGCCATCACAGTTGTGCAATCTAGCCTTAAGCGACTTCACCCTGTGAGTGAGATTAATAATTTGCTATATATATGATAAACCATAAGTTTATTTGTTATCTTAGCGTTCGACTGAGGAATTTAGGTTTATTCTACAATCAGTTCACGATAAGCGTGCCAGCTGGCGTGGCCTACAATAGGCAGTGCGATTGCCAGTCCGACAAAGAAAAGACCCAGACCTACAGCGATCAGGCCAGCGATGGTGGCGGCCCAGCGGAGCATGGCCAGAGGGTTCTTTTTGACTGCTTCCACACTGGTGGAAATTGCGGTGAGCACATTGACGCGGCGATCAATAATCAGGGGTACGGCAATGACGCTCAGTGTAAACGCAATGGCGGCAAAAATCAGGCCCGCGATCAGGAAGACTGCTAAAAATGGCCAGAATTGGGTGCTGCTGAACAGGGCGCTCCAGCCGCTCGCGATCATCTCCGTGTTATCCAGAAAGGCGTTAATCGCCAACACCATGGTTCTGACCCAGGCAAACATGATCAGCGCAAGTATCAGTAGCACCGTGATGGTTCCCATTTGTTTATGGTCTAGCAATGGAGCAAATGTGAGGCTGACTGCGGATGCAATCATCGCCATAACAATTCCGCTTATTAGTAGTATTCCAGCAAAGGCGAAAGCATGTTCGCCAGCAAACAGGCTATTCCAGCCGCCGCCAAAAACCATGTGTTCGCCAAAAAAATTATTGACAATGATGGTCGCCACGCCTGTCCAGGCAACCATTAATGCACCGAGAATCAGGGTTAAGCCAAGAAGACAGCGGGTATTTCTGCCAAGCACCGAGATAGCATGCAGCAGGGAGGGTTTATTGCCTTGTTCGATTTGCTGGCTCATGTCGTATAGGCCAGCGGCAATGGGCGGTCCGACAAGATAGAAACCGGTTACAATCGCCATGATAAATACTGGATTGTCGCGTATGAACCAAATCGTAATAGCGCCTGCAATAACGAATAACAGACCGTATAGCAGGCTGTTTATATTGGCTGTTTTAAAGTCTTCGATACCCTTTGAAAGCCAACGGCTGGCGGCGCTGTTGTCAACCTTGCGGATTTCAATATGAGGCGACAATGTTGTATGATTGGGTGCTGTGATAGCCATGATTTTACCTCTCTTTGTCCTTTGGTGTTTGTTTAATATTAAAAGCAGGGCGGATATGATTGAATACCTGTCCGCCGGATAATTGTTCGTTTTTGTTATTTATTAATCCATGTTAGTAATAACGAAACTAATACCAGTATAGATTCAGATGGAATAACATGACGGCTTGTGGGGTTGTTGTGTGATTTTTTGAGGATGATGTAAAAGGCAAGTCATATTCTGTTCTAAGCTTGTTTAGGGCGCCTCTTATTAATAGAGGCGCCCTTTAATATCAAAACCAATAAACAAGCTGCGCTGTTTTCAATGGAAATGAGTCAAATGAAATTAATCATACCGCTTTCGATCCTCGCCTTTGTCGCTGGGATATCATTAGGATTGATCTGGCTTAAGGATTCTTCCGGCTCCACTTCGAGTAAATCATCCCAGCTTCATTTGCCGGGCGGTGGCGATTTTACCCTGCATGAGGGTAAACGGGATGTGCGGCTGTCTGATTTCAAGGGCAAGGTGGTTTTGATGTTTTTTGGCTACACCTCCTGCCCGGATGTGTGTCCAACTTCGCTGGCGATGATTAGCACGGCATTAAAAAAACTGAACGAGGCGGAGCGAAAAAAAGTCCAGGTGCTGTTTATCAGCGTCGATCCAGAGCGGGATACGCCTGAAAAACTACATGAATACACGCGCTATTTTCATCCGGATATTCTTGGAATCAGCGGCTCCAAGGCGGAGATCGACAAAGTGGTAAAACAATATGGCGCGGCTTATAAAAAGGTAGAAAGTCAGTCTGCCATGGGTTATCTGGTGGATCATTCCGCTTCTGTCTTTGTGGTTAATCCCAAGGGCGAGTTTGTCGACATGCTGCCACATGGCCTTCCGGTGGAATCTGTCATCAAAGCGATCCGCGATCAGCTCCGATCCTGATTATTGTTGTTTGATTCGGCTGGATTTGATGCTTTTTTAGCGTCGCCGCTTACTGTATGATTGCCGTTTTTCTGGCTCGAAGTTGAACCCATCATGGAACTCAATCCGATTTATTCCAAAATTAAAGATTTGCAGCAGCGCGTGGATGCGTTGAGGGGGTATCTTTGACTACGATAATAAGAAAGAGCAGCTAGAAGAAACCGTCCGCGAGCTGGAACAACCGGATGTCTGGAATGATCCGGAAAAAGCCACGCGCCTCGGAAAGGAGCGTACTCAGCTGGAAAAAATCGTGCTGGTGGTTGATAAGGTAACGGCGCAGCTCAATGACGCCAAAGATCTGCTGGAAATGGCTGAAGCCGAAAACGACCAGGAAACGGTTGATGCGGTGATTGCCGATGTGGAAGACGCCGCTAAGGGGGTAGAAAAACTTGAATTCGCCCGCATGTTTTCCGGCGAAACCGACCATTGCAACGCCTTTCTTGATATTCAGTCAGGCTCAGGCGGCACCGAAGCGCAAGACTGGGCGGAAATGGTTTTGCGCATGTATTTGCGCTGGGGCGAGGCAAAGGGCTTTAAAGTAACCCTGATGGAAGCGTCTCCCGGAGATGTCGCGGGCATCAAGTCGGCTACCGTGCGTTTTGAGGGCGATTACGCCTTCGGCTGGCTGCGCACCGAAATTGGCGTGCATCGCTTGGTGCGAAAATCGCCCTTTGATTCTGGCGGTCGTCGCCATACATCGTTTTGCGCGGTGTTTGTGTCGCCGGAAATTGATGACGATATCGAAATCGACATTGATCCTTCCGATGTGCGCGTCGATGTGTATCGCGCTTCCGGCGCAGGCGGCCAACACGTTAACAAGACGGAGTCCGCAGTGCGTCTCACGCATTTGCCGACCAATACCGTGGTGCAGTGTCAGAATGGACGTTCTCAGCATCAGAATAAGGCGACAGCCATGAAGCAGCTCAAGGCGAAATTGTATGAACTGGAAGTTCAAAAACGAAATGCCGAAACACAGGAGCTGGAAGATAATAAATCCGACATTGGTTGGGGAAGTCAGATCCGCTCTTATGTGCTGGATGCCTCGCGCATCAAGGATTTGAGAACAGGCGTTGAGACGGGCAATACCCAGGCTGTTCTTGATGGCTCCCTAGATCAATTTATAACCGCCAGTTTAAAATCCGGACTTTAGTTAAATAGTGTAATTTGCCGCAGAAACACGCAGAACGACATGGAAAAAGAAAAACAGAACGGTTGTTTACTTCCGCGTTTTTCCGCGTGGCGCCGTGGCGATAATAAAGAGATATGAGTATGAGTAAAGAAAGTCAGGCCAGCCAGGAGCCGCAAGACGAGAATCAGATAATCCAGCTTCGCCGCGAAAAACTGGCGGCTCTGCGCGAGGCCGGCGTTGCATTTCCGAATGCATTCAAGCGCGAGTTTTATGCAGATCAGTTGCAGCAGCAATACACCGACAAGGAAAAATCCTGGTTTGAAGAAAATGAAGTGCGCGTCAGCGTTGCCGGGCGCATCATGTTGAAGCGCGTCATGGGTAAGGCCAGCTTTATCACCATTTCGGATATGAGTGGCCGGATTCAGGTCTATGTACAAAAAAACAAACTGGGCGATGCGCTTTATGAGTCTTTCAAGAGCTGGGATATCGGCGACATCGTTGGCGTAGAAGGCGTACTGTTCAAAACAAACAAAGGCGAACTGTCGGTAAAAGCAGACAAGTTGCAGCTGCTCACCAAATCGTTGCGTCCGCTGCCGGAAAAATTCCATGGACTGAGCGATCAGGAACAGCGCTATCGACAGCGTTATCTTGATCTGATCATGAGCGAAGAAACCCGCGAAACCTTCAAAATCCGTTCCAGAGTCATCAGCTACATCCGTAATTTCTTTGAACAGAGAGATTTCATGGAAGTTGAAACCCCAATGCTGCAAGTGATTCCCGGCGGCGCAACCGCGCGTCCTTTCGAGACGCATCACAACGCGCTGGATATTGATATGTATATGCGTATCGCGCCGGAGCTATACCTGAAACGCCTGGTGGTCGGGGGTTTTGAACGCGTCTTTGAAATCAACCGCAATTTCCGCAACGAAGGCCTATCCACGCGACATAATCCTGAATTCACCATGATCGAATTTTACCAGGCCTATGCGACTTACCATGATTTAATGGACTTGACTGAAGAGCTGATGAAAGGTCTTGCAACTGATTTACTGGGAACCTCCGAAATCAACTATCAAGGCGAAACCATTGATTTTGCGAAGCCGTTCGAACGCATTTCGGTAAAAGAATCCATCCTCAAGTTTAACCCGGAGCTGGAAGCAGCGGACATCGAAACCGAATACCGCGCTCGCAAGGTCGCCGAAAAACTCGATATTCCTACCGAAGACTACTGGGGCCTCGGCAAGCTACAAATTGAAATTTTCGAAAAAACGGTGGAAGAACGCCTGTTTCAACCCACATTTATTACTGAATACCCGGCTGAAGTTTCGCCGCTGGCGCGCCGCAACGATCAAGATGAATTCATTACCGACCGTTTTGAACTGTTTATCGGTGGGCGTGAAATCGGCAATGGCTTTTCCGAGTTAAACGATGCAGAAGATCAGGCGATGCGCTTCAAAAAGCAGGTTGAAGAAAAAGCCGCGGGCGACGATGAAGCCATGCATTATGACGCCGACTACATCCGCGCTCTGGAATACGGCATGCCGCCCACTGCGGGCGAGGGCATCGGTATCGACCGGTTGGTGATGCTACTGACCGATTCGCCATCAATACGCGATGTGATACTATTTCCGCATATGCGCCCTGAGTAGCGGAGCTTGCCGCCAATACGGACGTTTCTTTAACTGATTTGTTCAAGTGACTTGGCGTCTGGCAACATGATCATCTGTCAGTTTTTGTAAGTTGCGGCTATAAAGCCTTGTGTTTTAGGCTGGCTTGCCTGATTGACTGATTTTGCAACAGTTGGCGTGAATCAATATCCACGATTGATATGGGCTGCTGATCGCTTTTTCGGAAGGCCCAGAGCAGCGCCTTTTTATTGTTTCCCGTGACTGCAAAGAATGCGTAATTTCGTAGCGCGCCCCCATGATGTTTTAAGAAAAGCGTGATTTTTTTCTGATTGGATTTGTCGTTCAACAGCGTTTCCATGTTGATTTGTTTATCCATGATGCTTGCGAATTGATTCGTCAATGGCTTGAAATAATGGTGGCGCTTTTCGATATCCGGTGCGCCAAATAAGTCAACGTTGAGCATTAAATTGAAGCGTTCCTGGATATTTTCGGGCAGCTGTGTCGTCACCAATACAGGTTTATTGATGAAGGTGTATCGTAGTTTTTCCTGAATAGTTGGTTCAGGATACAGGTGGGATACATTGGTTAATATGAAGTGGTTGTCTTTAAACACGGCATACGCGGGGTGCTTTAAATAAAGCGAATAGGCTCCGAATAAAAAAGCAATAATCTGGATGGAAAGCAGTACATTAATATCAAATTTCAGGTATTTTTTGCCTTCTTTAAAAACGATGAAAACCAGTAAGGGTCCCAGAACAAGATCGGCGAAAAGCAGCATCCCCGCAGTTTTGTAAAAGCCGCCAAATTCAGCAAAGGAATAGGGAAACCAGACAAGGTAGGCGAATATCAAAAAAAGCAGGATGATAGCCTGGCTGATATATAGATTGCGAAGCGCGATTTTAAGTCTCATTGACATTCCCCGAATATGAATCTATCCGAGACTAATGTCTAGCTTAAGTATTAACCAGGACGGGAAGGATGAAGGGTAGGGTTGAACAGAACAGCGTCTTTGTTGGCGCTGCTATTTGGCGAATACGCCCATCAATAAGCCTTGTTTACTGGCTATTCCATGCCTTGTAGCCAGAAAAAGCAGTTCTATGCATAGCGTTTATTCTTTAACTGGCCTGTGTCAGTGGTTTCACCAACATAACGTTGCCATTTGTTTTGTTTGATTTTATTGATATCGACAAGAATCAGACTATCCACGCAATAGTTAAAATCCGGGTCGATATTCAAGGCGATAAACCGGCATCCTTTTTCTTCGCAAATTTCTGCGTATTGTTTATACAGCGTAGGCGCTTTCACGCCCAGCTTTTTCAAATGAAAGTTGAGTTGTTTAAAGCTGTCTTTATACTCCCCGGAGAATTCGCATTGCGCCAGTTTCTGGATATCTGCAGAAATGGAATAAGGCTGTCTTGCAGTGGCCAATGTTTCTGTAGTCCCGAACTGTTGCATGTAAAAGGCGAGAATCATGTCTTTGCTGGCGGTGGAGTACGCCTGGGAAAGGCTGACTGGACCAAACAGGTATTTGATCTCAGGATGTTGCCGTAAATAGGCGCCAATCCCACGCCATAAATAATCAAGGGAACGCTTTCCCCAATAACGGGGTTGCACGAAACTTCGACCCAACTCGATGGCATCGGGCAATAGGCGTGTAAAGAAATCTTCAAATTCGAATAAGGTATGTGAATAAAGGCCAGAAATGCCTTTTTGCTTAATGATATTGCGGCATTCGCCAAGGCGATAGGCTCCGGTGATTTCCAGATCGTGATCATCCCAAAGCACCAAATGCCGGTAATACGTATCATATTGATCAATATCGCTAGAAGCGCCGGTGCCCTCTTCAACGGCCCGGAATGTCAGTTCCCTTAAACGTCCAATTTCATGGATAACAGGTGAGTCCGGCTTGTAATCATAAAGAAAAATTTTTTTTCCATCTAGGGTTTCGCCCAGCAAGTCGGATTGATAGAGTTCCTTTTTAAGAAGTCGGCGACGTGCGGGATGCGCTATGGTTTGTAATGTTCCAAACAGTGGTTTTGATTTCTTTTTAGGCAGCCTGTACAAATGTTTTCTGAACTTTTTGGCTAATTTTCTTCCAGGCAAATCATGTTTGTCTAATTCTTGCCAGGGTATTGCCTTGCCGACGTGAAACTTAAGAAACTGGTTTTCCTTGTTAAACATTTCATGCGCCAGCATGGCTGAACCCAGTGGTTTGTAGACTGTCGACAAGCTATAAAATAACGCGGAGTTTTTTGCTTCAATATGGATCGGCAGGATTGGCGCACGCATACGTTTGGCCAGTTTCAAAAATCCTGTTTTCCAATGGCCGTCGCGTACGCCTTGGGGCTTGATTCTGGAAACTTCTCCTGCAGGAAAAATGATAAGCGCCTGTTCGTTCTCTAGCGCGCTCACCATTGCCTGGAACTGGCTTTTATAAGTAGTTTTTCCTGAAATGGTTTCAACAGGCAAGAACAGGGGAGACAAAGCCTCAATATTTGAAAGAATTTCATTTGCTACGATGCGAGTATCAGGACGAATGGAGCGCACCATTTTCAAGAGGGCCAAGCCATCCAGCGAACCGATAGGGTGATTGGCGACAACAATCACACGTCCTTCAGACGGTATATTATCAAGCGATTTGGCGCCCACCTGATAGGTAAAATTAAAATATTCCAACACCTTGTCCAGAAATGCAAAGCCTCTTAAATGCTGGTTGCTTGCAATGAAATGATTGATTTCATCTTGCCTGATCAGCTTTTTCAAAAATTTGAAAAGCAGACTTGAACCCGGCATTTCTTTTAAGGCAGGTTGTTTTTCTAAGAGCGTTTTTTCCAGATTAATCATTTGAAGGATTTTGAGTAGTTTACGATGATTAAAAGCATAAAGCGGCTTCATGACAATTTTATGAAAAAGTGAAAATTCTGAAAAAATAACGGTGCTGTAATATTCCTGTCATATTGGTTCTATAAGGTTCTCCTAAATAGATTGTGAACGCATATCAGGAAAGGAGTTAGTCATGAATAAGGACGATATTATTGTTTTATCTCTAATCTTTGTTTTTGCAATTTCTATGGTATCGAGTTCGCAAAAAAACCACAGCGATGAGCAATCCATGATTGCCTTAACAATGCAGCATACTGGGAATGAAAGACGCAATGAAAGACGCCATGTAAATCGCAATGATAGAAGCCATAAAAGTATAAAAAACGGAAGAATAAAGAAATTTTCAGAGAAAAGTAACAATCAGGAAGGTAACTACCTAATGCGCCAGGATTTGAATTACGTTTCAGAACAATAATGCGGTATGCGCTACTGCGCTAACGTTTAACTGATTAACGTTTAACT
>JANTHA010000067.1 GCA_024762625.1 Thiotrichaceae bacterium | reverse complement strand
TTTATGATAGAATTATAAAACAACAGTCTTGGATTGACTCTGATCAATTCAAGCAGGCTATTAACTCCTACAAAAAGCACCTAAAATCGAGTTAATAATTAGTTTTACAAATTTACTGACATAGAACATCGGCGACAAACACTTTCTATGATATTTTATGTCTGGTTGTTATTCATGGCCTGGTATCAATCAATAACTGCGCCATAGGATTTAATGAAACAATGGCTATCTCTTATTCAGACTATACGAACAAACAGATAACGGGCGCAATCAGTGAAGATATCAGTGAAGATGATGCGCAAATCGTTGAACATCAACTAAAGCAAATTCTGAATAGCCGGTATTTTAATTCGGCTCAACAGATTCAGAAATTCCTGAGCTATATTGTGCGTAAAACGCTCGCTGGGCAACAAAAAAACCTGAAACAATACACCATAGCCGTCGAAGCATTAAAACTGCCCATAGATTTTGATGCAGACAATAATCCTCTTATCAGAATCATTGCGGGAAGAGCGCGCCAAAAACTAAAAAAATACTACGAAAGGGAAGGCGTTAACGATTCCTTGATCATTTCAGTGCCCAAAGGCGGCTATATACCGGACTTTACAAAGAAGGGCGGCAAAGAAATTTCACAAGCTGTAGAGCATGGCGCATCTTGCGGCCCGAAACTGGCGCTGGCGAGTTTTCCTGATAAAACACAGAACCAGACCAGCAACCGGCTGCTTTATCAGGTCACGGACATCCTCGCCATGGAACTCAGTCATTTTCTGTTTTCCAGACTGGTGGTTTCTGCTCCCTACCCCGATAAAACCCAGGCGGATCATGTCGAGAGCGACATGAAAAACCGCTATAACGCCGACTTCACCCTGGTGTTACACATTCATCAATTACCCAGAGACCAATTCGAACTATTCTATCGACTGATCGATACGCAAAGCGGAGAAGTCTTATGTTCGCAAAACTTTGCCGTGGACAGTGAAAAGCCAATTGCACAACAGCAGTTGCTGGGCAAAATCACAGCCAATATCACCGATATCCTGCAAGGCTCCCTGCATCTCCACTGGTCCCGTAAATGGCTGGATTCCAATACAAGCATACCGGAACAGTATCAAACCCTGGTTTATTATCGCCATTACATTGATAACCTGGGACGCAAGGCATTCGCGCACTCAGTCCAGTTCTGCCAGGAAGCGCTAAAACGCAACCCAGACGACGTGATCGCCCATATTATTAATGCGGAGCTTTGCAGACGCGAATTCGTCTATCAGTATGGCGTTATTGATTCTCCGATTATGCAGGGAAAACACAGTGCTGAAATCGCCGTCAGCCTAAGGCCCAACGCCCATGAAACCCATTTTGCTCTGGGACAAATATTGTTTTGCACTGGCGAATGGGAAACCAGCATTCACGAATTCCGGCTAGCCAGAAAACTCAGTCAATACCATGCCGTGGTTGAATATGGCTGCGGATTTCATTTGTATCTGATGGGTCGCCGCGAGGAAGGGCTGGCGCTTGTCAAAAAAGCCATGTCGTTATCCAGTAAATACCCAACATGGTTTCACCTGACGCCATTCCTTGAATATTACAGAAACGATGAATACCACCTGGCGCTGGCGGAAGGGCGCAAGATTACAGCCAGACACCTGCTGCATGGTCCCCTGTCGCGCTGCATCGCGCATGCGCAGCTAGGCAACCAAAAACTAGCGTGCGCAGAGCTGGAAGAAGTGTTGACGCGTTTTCCACTATTTTTGGAAATGGGGAAAGAGATGCTTGACAATTATCTTGGCGACAAGGCGCTTAGCGCCAAGGTATGGGAGGGCGTCGTCAAGGCGCAGAACTGATTATCCAGATCGCCAAACGAGACTATTCTTCAGCCAGTAAAGCAGAAGTAAACGCCGCCGCATCAAAGGGCTGTAAATCATCAATCGACTCGCCTACACCGATGAATCGCACCGGAATACCCGTTTGCTCGGCTATGGCGAACAGAATACCGCCCTTGGCGGTGCCATCCAGTTTAGTGACGGTGATGCCGCTTAGCTCAAGCGCCTGATTAAATTCTTTTGCCTGAGCCAGCGCATTCTGGCCAATACTGGCGTCGATCACCAACATGACCTCATGCGGCGCAGTCGGGTCGATTTTCTGCATCACGCGCTTAACCTTTTTAAGCTCTTCCATAAGATTGGTCTGGGTGTGCAAACGACCGGCGGTATCCGCCAGCAACACATCAATATTTCTCGCCCTGGCCGATTCCATGGCGTCATAAATAACCGAGGCGCTATCCGCCCCCGTTCCCTGGGCGATTACCGGAATATCATTACGCTCGCCCCAGATTTGCAACTGCTCAACCGCAGCCGCGCGAAAAGTATCGCCTGCAGCGAGCATCACTGTTTTACCTTCGTTCTGGAATTTTTTCGCAAGTTTGCCAATCGTGGTGGTTTTTCCAGCGCCATTAATACCCACCATCAATATCACCATGGGTCGATGCTCGCCATCCACTTGAAGCGGCTGCGCGACAGGCTCAAGTATTTGAGTCATCTCTTCGTGTAGCGCCTTCATCAGCGCATCAATATCTGCTAACTCATTGCGTCGGGTTTTCGCGGTTAATTCATCAATGATGCGCAGCGTGGCGTCCATGCCAACATCAGCTATCAATAACCGGCTTTCCAGTTCTTCGAGAACATCTTCATCAATTTTTTTCTTGCCTAGCAGCAGCGAACCCATGCCCCCGGTGATCGCTCCGCCTGTTTTGCTCAAGCCCTTGCGAAGGCGACTAAAAAGTCCTTTTTTCTCGGACTTTTGTGCTGTTTTTTCTGTTTCTTGTGATGTTTCTTTTTGTGTTGTTTCTTTTATTTCTGCTTCTGAATCGGTTTTTACTGACTCAGCCGCAGTTTCCTGCGTTGTGATTTGCTCATCCTTTTCATGATCCTGCAAGCGCTCATTTGACGATGCGTATTCATCCTCGGCAACGTTACTCACCTGTGTAGCTACATCATCCTTGACAGCATCCTTAATATTTTCAACAACAGGCTCAACATCCGGAACTTTTTCTGTATTTTCCGGCTCTATGGTTTGTTGCTGATGACTCGCGGCTTCATCCGGCTCATCCAGCGAGCCGCCGTCCGGCTGTCCGGTTTCGGCAAGCTGTTCATCGCTGGAGGCTTGATCTTTTGACTTTTTTTTCTTAAAAATTCTAAACATCGTTTATACTTACCCGGTTTACATATTCAATCAGGACTGCTTGCCAACACGCACAGATTTTAGCATTTTCACCTATGAGAAAAACATCATGATAACAAGAAGTTTATCACTAGCAACCCTGTTGCTGGTAGCTTTATTCCCTGTTGCATCCCCTGCCGCCCAGCAACACCTTGCCGATAGCCAGACCGGTAAACTAGCGCAGCCCGACAAACAGGCAATCAACACTTCAAAACCAAAGGTCTTTGAAGCCACGCTGAAAAATGGCATGAAAGTACTTGTCAAACAGGACAAACGTGCTCCGGTCGCCGTGATACAGGTGTGGTACAAAATAGGCACCAGCTATGAACACGAAGGCATCACCGGCCTTTCCCATGCGCTGGAACACATGATGTTCAAAGGCACTAAAAAACACAAATCCGGCGAATTTGAAAAGCTTGTCTCCGCCATAGGCGCTCGCAATAACGCCTTCACATCGCAAGACTATACCGCCTACTACGAAGTACTCGCGAATGACAAACTGGACACTGTCATGGAAATTGAAGCAGACCGGATGCGCAACCTGGTGTTTGACCCGGAAGAATTCAAAAAGGAAATTGAGGTCGTCAAGGAGGAACGTCGCTGGCGCACCGATGATAAACCCGCATCGCTTACCCGCGAGCAATTTAATGCAGTCGCTTTTTTGAATAGCCCCTACCGTTCCCCCGTGATCGGCTGGATGGTCGACCTTGAAGGCATGAAAGTAAAAGACGCCTTCGACTGGTATAAAAAATGGTACACGCCCAACAACGCCACGCTGGTCGTCGTCGGCGATGTTGATCCGCAACAGGTGTTTGCGATGGCGAAAAAATATTTCGGCGTCTACAAGCGCAATGAACTTCCTGAAATCAAAGCCCGCACCGAGGTCAAACAACTAGGCCCAAGACACCTAACCGTTAAACTGCCCGCCAAACTAGCCAATCTGCGAATGGGTTTCAAAACGCCTGGCATGATCAGCGCCAAGCAGGGCAAGGTGGAAAAATGGGAACCCTATGCACTGGAAGTACTCGCCAACATACTGGATGGCGGCGACAGCGCGCGTTTCGCCAAAAACCTGGTGCGCGGAAAGGAGATTGCAGCAAGCGCCAGCGCTGGCTATTACGGCTATGGACGCTTACCCAATATGCTGGTGATTACGGGCGTCCCCGCCAAAGGCGTGGAAACCAAAACACTGCAAAAAGCATTACTGGACGAAGTGGAAAAGCTGAAGACGGAACTGGTGGATGAAAAAGAGCTTGCGCGCGTTAAAGCGCAGGTAGTCGCTGGCGAAGTCTATGAACGGGACTCCATTCAGCATGTCGCCACCCTGCTTGGTTCGCTTGAGTCGGTGGGCCTGGGGCATCAACTCATGGATGAATATGTGCCAGAAATCATGGCTGTAACAGCAGAACAAGTGCGTAAAGTTGCAAAAAAATACTTGCTTGAAGACCAGCTCACGGTAGCAGAACTCATACCACAAGCAATGGATAAAAAGACTAACAAGGCAGGAGACGCCCACTAATGTTAACTAATGCACTGAAATGCCGGACAATCAAATTCTTGCTGCTGCTTACACTCTTATTGAGCAGTCGAATCCTGTATGCCGCCCCAAAAATCGAACACTGGAAAACCGCAGACGGACTTCCCGTTTATTATGTTCATGTCCCGGAATTGCCCATGTTCGACCTACGCCTGACCTTTGCAGCGGGCAGCGCCTATGATGGCGACAAGCCTGGCGTTTCAAGCCTCACCACGGGTATGCTGGACAAAGGCGCTGCTGGCAAAAACGCCGACCAGATAGCCGAAAGTTTTGAATCGGCTGGCGCACAATTTTCAACTGATTCGGCGCGCGACATGGCGACCATCAGTTTGCGCAGTCTGACCCTGCAGGAACAAATGGACAAATCACTCAACACCTGGCTGGAAGTTATCGGCAAGCCGGACTTTCCACAAATGGATTTTGCGCGTTTGAAAAAACAGGCCTTGATCGGCTTGCAGGCGCAAAAACAGGATCCTGGGTCAGTAGCGCAGAAGGCGTTTTACAAAAACCTGTATGGCGATCACCCTTACGCATCGCCGCCTTCCGGCACGGAACAAAGCATTAACGCCATGACGGTTGACGACCTGAAAAACTTTTACAAACAGTTTTTTGTTGTCAACAACGCACAATTGGCCATTGTTGGCGACCTGAAACGCCATGATGCCGAAAATATCGCCACACAGATTTCAAAAGCACTGAAAAGCCACGCCGGAGGCATCGGCAAAAAAGCAGCCGACATCCCGCCTGTCAAGCCCCTGACTGAAGCCAGGACAGTCCATATTCCATTCCAGTCCGCACAGGCGCATGTAATGATTGGCCAGCCCGGAGACAAGCGTGGCGACAAGGATTACTTTACACTCTACCTGGGCAATCATACGCTGGGCGGCAGCGGCTTTACCTCGCGCCTGATGAAAGAAATTCGCGTTAAACGCGGCCTTTCCTACAGCGTGTACAGTTATTTCATACCGATGCGCGAGCTGGGCCCCTTCCTGCTCGGCTTGCAAACCAAGGTTTCACAAACTGATCAGGCAATCAAGGTCGCCAGAAAAGAACTGGAAAAATTCCAGAAGGAAGGACCAAGCGAGGAAGAAATCAAGGCGTCCAAGCTCAATATCACCGGCGGCTTCCCGCTACGCACCGCAAGCAACGACGACATCATCGGATACATAGCGATGATCGGTTTTTATGGCCTGCCGCTCGATTATCTGGATACCTTTACCAAGACCATTAACAGCATCACGCGCGAGCAAATTATAGACGCCTACCAGCGCCGTCTGCATCCCGACAAAATGCTTACCGTCATTGTCGGCGGCGAATCCGGCGACAATCAATCCGGAGAGAATAAAACAGCCGCTCAGAATGAATCGAAAAAAGAAAAAGCAAAGCAATAATCGCGACAAAACCGGCGGCAACACACTGCGAATAATCGGCGGAGAATGGCGCGGCCGCAAACTGAGATTCCCGGATGCGCCTGGCCTGCGTCCCACGCCTGACCGGATCCGGGAAACCTTGTTTAACTGGCTTCAGGGCGACATTCATGGCGCGCGCTGCCTGGATATGTTTGCGGGTAGCGGCGCGCTGGGGCTTGAGGCGCTATCGCGAGGCGCAAGCGAAGTGGTATTTATTGAAAGCGCACATGCGGTCGCCAGACAATTGCAAGCCAATCTCGACTTGCTCAATAGCGACGCAGAACTTGTCAGCCTTATTAATGATGACGCGCTGAATTATCTGAAAAACACAGCCCAACAAGCGTTCGATCTTATTTTTCTTGATCCGCCTTTCCGGCAAAACCTGTTGCCTGAAATAGTCACGATCATTAGGGATAAAAAACTTCTTACAGCAAATGGCCTGATTTACCTGGAGCATGAAGCCGAAGCTGAACCGGATTGGCAAGACTTAAGCCTGGACTTGATCAAGGAAACAAAAGCCGGACAGGTTAAAAGCCGCCTGCTTACGTTATCCTGAACAATGTCAGCACGCCTAATAAAACCACAAGCAAGCCTGATGCCAGACGCACATGCGGATTTCTCACCCAGCCGCTTAAACGCTCAGCCAACACGCCCATTGCGAGCAAGTTAGGCAAGGTTCCAAGGCCAAAAGCCAGCATGATCAAGCCCCCTTCAACCGCGCTGCCCGCGGCCAGAGTCCAGGTCAAGGCAGTGTAAACCAGCCCGCAGGGCAGCCAGCCCCATAAAAAACCCAGCGGGATCGCCTGCTGCACCGTGCGAACAGGCATAAAGCGTTTACCCAATGGTTGAATATGTCGCCAAAGATGAGAACCAAGCAGTTCGATTCGGGCCAGACCGCGCCAGATTCCAGCAAGATACAAACCCAGCGCAATCATGAAAAAAGAAGCAACTAGCGCAAGACCCTGTTTGATGGCGTCAATGCCAGTCAAATCAACCAGTGTTGCGCCAAGGCCCGCAACAATAACGCCCGCCGTAATATAACCGGCAATGCGGCCCAGGTTGTAACCTAGTAGTATGGCCAGTTTTGAGTGTGTTTTTCTTTCAGATAATTTTTGATTAAGTGCAAACCGGGACTGGGAATGACTCGTAGCGCCAAGGGTCAAAGCGCCCACGATGCCGCCGCACATGCCAAAACAATGCACGCCGCCCAGCAATCCGGTTAAAAAAGCCACCAGATACTGGGACTGATTGACGACAGAATCCACCTAAGCTTGATATACCAGGAGACGGGCTTAAATTAATTTAGCGTCTGCCGGGGCAGATAATGACCCGAATCATATTTGCTAAACAGGTCATCAATCATGGGGTTTTCAACCTCGCCGTTTTCACTATCAGTGCATATATTCTGTTCGGAGACGTAGGCCATCGACTCTTCCTCATCCACTAGTATGTGATACCAGGGACGATTCTTGGGCGGTTGATTGCTGGTATACATATCATACCATTCCTCGGAACCCTGGAATTCGGGGTCTACATCCACAATAACGCCGCGAAAATCATGCTCACGATGAAAAATGATTTCGCCTATATTGTATTCTGCTTTATGTGTACTCATGAGACCTCCGCTTAGTCAATGATCTTTTACAAATACTAACGTATGGGTAATTAAACTGGATTCAAGCTGGCATCTACTGGTAACTACTCAGCGTGTTTAAATTTTCCCCCCTGGCTATTTAGCTCAAGGTTATATAGCCAAAGGCTATTATGCTGCTTCATCCTTTACGCCATGACGTTTAATGGCTTTCTTGATAACGTCGATTCTACGCCGATGTAGCTCCTCACGTATTTTACCATCTTTAAAGCCATCTCTGATGATTGCCTGAACATCAACCTGGCTCGCTTTCTGGCGAAGTAATGAGAAAAAAGGCGCTTGCTTATAATCATAATTTTCGTAACCGGTTCTGCCGCGACTATCCGCCGTACAGGCCAGTAAAAATTGCTCAAAACGTTCAGGCTTCCGAAATGCATCAAATGCATCCAGCACCTTGAGGATGGTTTTAGGCCTTATCTCAAAAACACGGTGACAATGCGTATGATATCGCGCCGTCAATTCGGCAAGCCGCCTGAATTGATTGGGTATTTTATAGCGCCGGGCCAACGCCTTCACCAAATCAAAGCCGCGCTCCTCATGACCATAATGATGAGGCAAAATATCTTTCGGCGTTGTCCCCTTGCCAAGGTCATGAGTAAGTGCGGCGAAACGCACCACAGGTTCATCGCTTAACAGACAAGCCTGTTGCAATACCATCATCGTATGTACGCCCGTGTCGATTTCAGGATGGTGCTCGACGGGTTGCGGCACGCCAAATAATCGTTCAATTTCCGGGAACAAGACCTTCAAGGCTCCACATTCCCGCAATACTTCTATAAAAACTTGCGGCGCAGGTTCAGCCAGAGCGCGCACCGTTTCCCGCCAGACGCGCTCCGCCACCAGCGCATCGACTTCGCCCTGCTTTACCATGTCGCGCATCAGCGCCATGGTCGAATCAGCCACCGAAAAACCAAGCGGCGCAAAGCGAGCGGCAAAACGCGCGATTCGCAAAATCCTCACAGGATCTTCGGCAAAAGCGGGCGACACATGCCTTAATAGGCGATTTTCCAGATCTTTTTTGCCACCAACGAAATCAAGCAAACTGCCCTCGCTGTCTTCGGCCAGGGCGTTGATGGTCAGATCGCGTCGTTTGACATCCTGCTCCAACGTGACATCCTGGTCTGCATGAAACTGAAAACCATGATAGCCTGCGCCGGTTTTGCGCTCTGTGCGCGCTAGCGCATATTCTTCATGTGTTTGAGGATGCAGAAATACCGGAAAATCCTTTCCGACGGGCGCATAGCCCAGTTCAAGCATCTTTTCCGGCGTTGCGCCCGTTACCACCCAATCCCTGTCTTTAACAGGGCGGCCGAGTAATTTATCCCGCACTGCGCCGCCGACCAAATAAATTTCCATATCGGCCAGTATACTAAAGGTCGCCCTTTTCAGCCATATAAATCAATCATTTAAAAATACCTTCAGGCGCTTGACAAATGCTACAACGCTCAAAAAAAACCTTATATATAAGTATGTTAGCGTTCTCTTATGGATTAATTTAAGTACGCTTTCCATTGACTAGGCACAAAATTTATGGTGTTATTCATTCCCCGATTTTTCATTATTATGAGTTATTATCACCTTTCCCCAGGCAATCTGTTTTATCAAACAAGATGCTTACTAAAGGCGTATCAATAACACCTCAAACAATAAACACAAATACAACCAAAGGAGTTTTTTGTTATGGCGCATATCGTCGTATTAGGAGCCGGTACTGGTGGAATGCCAGCCGCATATGAATTAAAAGACGAACTGGGAGGCGAACACGAAATCACGCTGATTAATGAACGTGATTATTTCCAGTTTACCCCGTCAAATCCATGGGTTGGCGTCGGCTGGAGAAGCCGTAGCGACATTACCTTCCCGATAGATAAATATGTCTCCAAAAAAGGCATTAAATTTATTGCCGGCAGAGTCGACAAGATTGATGCGGCCAATAGCAAGCTGGAAATGGAAGGCGGAGACACGATTGAGTACGATTACATGGTCATCGCGACAGGCCCTAAACTCTATTTTGATGAAGTTGAAGGCAGTGGGCCACAT
>JANTHA010000066.1 GCA_024762625.1 Thiotrichaceae bacterium | reverse complement strand
ATCTGTATGCGACTCTTACTGGTAGAGGACGATATTGAGCTAAGCAAAAATTTACACCAACAACTCAAAAAAGAAGGCTTTGCCGTCGATGTTGCTGATAATGGTCTTGACGCCGAATTCCTGGGCGATGAGGAACCCTACGACGCCATAATACTGGATTTGGGTCTGCCACAACGTCCCGGTCTGGAGGTGCTCAAAAACTGGCGGCAACGCAATAACCCGGTGCCTGTTATTGTGCTGACAGCGCGCGATGCCTGGCATGAGCGCGTGGATGGATTCAAGGCGGGTGCAGATGATTACCTTGGCAAACCTTTTCACTTTGAGGAATTATTAGTGCGCATCCAGGCTCTACTGAGACGTCATCACAAAATGCCCGGAAAAAATTTGAAAAGCGGTGATCTGACTCTGGATGAGGAACGCCAGCAAGTTTGCATGCCCAGCGGTAAAAGCATCCAACTTAGCGGCACAGAATTCCGGCTGTTGCGCTATTTCATGCTACACCCTGATCAGATACTGACCAAAACCCGTCTGATTGAACACGTCTATGATCAGGATTTTGACAAGGACAGCAATCTGATTGAAGTATATGTGCGCCATTTACGTAAAAAAATCGGCAAGGAGCGTATCATCACGCGACGTGGACAGGGTTATATTTTCCCTCGGCAAACAGGAAAAAACTAGCACAAACGCGCTCTAATGAAATCAATCGAACAAAAATTGCATGTAAGCCTGGCGATCATACTCATTTTGATCCTATCCGGTTTACTCATTTTCGCAAATTTTTCAACGCGCAATATGCTGCAGACGTTTGTTACCTCACGACTTGAGCACGACGCCATGCGTCTGCATCATGCATTGTCATTTGAAGATGGGATTCAGGTGAAACAGAAACAACTCGACCCGATTTATAAAACGCCTTATTCAGGCCACTATTACGCCATTCGTATAAAGCAGCCCGCTTCCACCACACTTTACTCGCCATCGCTTCAGGGTAAAACACTCAAAACGCCCTGGGTAAAAACAGAAACCACCCTGCGCGACATTAAGGGACCGCAAGGACAGCGCTTGATTATACAAGTCAAGCGCTATCAAAAAAACGGGCGCGACATTGTGATCGCCATCGCCGAAGATATGAGCTTGCTCATAGAAAAGCGGAAGCACTTTCGCATGCTGTTTATCTCCATCGGTCTTGTCGGGTTAATTTCTTTACTTTTATCACAGCATTTTATAATACGTCGCCAGTTCAGACAGCTTGATAATACACGCACCGAATTAAAACAGATCGGTAACGGTGAACGTGAACAACTCTCAGAGGACGTACCAACTGAAATCTACCCGCTGGTCAGGGAATTCAATCATAGCCTGTCAATCATGCAACAAAGAATGGAGCGCTCTCGAAACTCTCTGGGCAATCTGGCGCATGCCTTGAAAACCCCGCTTAGCATATTGATGCAAAACCTTGACAATAATTATCCCGCAATAAAACAGGCTAAGCGCATTCGTCAACTGACTGACAGAGAATTAAAACGCGCACGCATGGCGGGGCTTGGCAACACTCGTCAACGATTCGATCCACGTGCGGAGCTATCTACCCTGGTTAATGTGCTAAAACAAGCGCATCAAAAAAACAAGCTTGAAGTAGCGCTTCAGATTGATGATTCAATCACCCAGTTTGGCGACCGGGAAGACATGCTGGAACTCATCGGAAACCTCATGGATAATGCCTGCAAATGGGCAAAATCGAAGGTATTTTGCACAATTTCCATAAAAGCCGATCATTTCACCAGGATCATCATTGAAGACGACGGGGAAACAAAACCGACTCAAGAACTGGAAAAAATAACCCAGAGAGGCGCTCGCCTGGATGAATCCATAAAAGGTCATGGACTCGGCCTGGCGATTTGCAAAGACATTGTGAAACTTTATGGCGGAACCATCCATTTCAAACAATCAGAAAAACTGGGGGGATTTCTGGTCGAAGTCCTACTGCCGCAATCGTAATCTCTTTTTTATAGCGCAATATAGCGCAATAATTCATGAGCAAATCTGCCTTTAAACGCCAATTTATCCGCTAACCGCCTTGATTACCATAGCATTTGATGAGCAATAATAAACGATCGAAGCCATAGATTAGTACAACACCATTTTTGCTTTGCGGAATAGTGAAAATGCGGCCATTTGAGTACGAAAATAACGGCGCATTTTTAGCTTACGCGGGACAAAAGATGAATACGCTGAATAATTACAAGATAACAAGCTACTGCTTTTCATTATTCATCTGCCTGAACAGACTAAGCGCCATTAGGGCCAGCACTGCGACGCCCAGTAACAACAACATCCAGAAAGCAATTTTTTTCCAGGGAAAAGGCGTTGTCGGCTGACGATAGGCCGCTACGCGTTGCGCCTTGCCCAGACTGACCTGCAGCGGCTTGATCTCGGTGCCTTGGAGAAGCTGCATCAAGCCTGCATCGCGAGGCGGGCCAACTTCGGGGTTGCCAAAGGCAAGCTTGAAAGGCGGCTCGCCCTGCGCCAGAAAAATCAGCGCATTTTCGCGCCAGGAGACGCGTATTTCCGGCAGCTGATTACCGCCCAATCTGGCTTCATTTTCGAGTCGCAACTTCCAATAGCGATCGCTATTGGGCTTAAACAAGACTGGACTGCTTTGCAATTCAGTTTGCTGCGGATTTTCTAATCTTTTAGCCTGCTTTGCTTCGCCGCCCGAATCAAGCCGGTACTGAATAACAGGAACGACATAGCGCCAGGGCGCTTTTTCGTTGTTGCGCGAATACAAGACGCCCTTGTAAAGCAAACCACTTTGCGGCGCGACCAGCGCCAACTTGCTCAGCGCCGCAACGGTATCATTCTCAAATAACCAGTTCCCTTCTCGATCATACGTTGGTTTGCCTAGACTTTTCCAGAGCCAACGCAGACGCGCTCCCTGTCGATAATATCCATTCACTCCCAGTAATACATTACCTTGCCCGGGCTTTAACCAGGCAAGACGCAAATAAGCATCGTGGACGCAATTAATATCCACCTCATTATTACTGACCTCATTGGCTGTTTGCCCCAGCTGATGTGCTGAATTTGGCTTCATATTAAAACGCGACACAGTAAAGCGCGCGCCAAGCGCTCGCCAGTTTTGCAGATCATTGCTAGCCTGCAGTGAAAATGGCGCAATCACATTCGCTTTTGGCGAAGTCCAGCTCAATGACAGGCGACATAGACCCGCCTGTTTTTCACTATTTTTAATAATGTATTGGTTTATATCATTATTTTTCTTAACGGCATTCTGATGTGTTAACGGCTGATTTATTTCCAGTTTTTGCTGATCGCTCTGTTGCTTAATAATTACCTGAATACTGGATGGATTCCTTGACTGTTCCTCACTCAATGGAAACACGGGCAAAACCATGCCTTTTTCACCCGATTGTTGCTCAATCTGCCGCAGATATTGCGGCGCAGCTTGTCCGCCTTTGCTAAATACGCGCAAATCCCCATAATCGCGGCGTTGCATGCCTTCGTAAACAATTACAGGCAGGTTCAGCTGGCGCAGTGACGCCTTGTCGCCTGAGGCTGGCTCCAGAATCGGCGCATTATAGGCGAAATCCTCCGGTGAAAGCGATTTGGCGGATGCAACACCGGATACCAAAATCAAAGTAAGTAATATTTTTGCAAGAAAGTGCATGGAATGGCTTTTATTCAACACAATAAAATTCATGATCATTATTGCTCCTGTGTCGGCTTATCCGGCAATGGCGCGAAATAACCGATACTTGTCAGCAGTGCGCCTACCACCATAAAAGAGATAATACGCGCCAGATTACCAAGCTCGGATAGATCAATCACAAACAGTTTGAGCGTCACCAGAATCAGCAATGCGCCACCTGCAATCCACAGACCGCGCAGCTTATTTCGACTTGCATAGATGGTCAGCAACACACCAGAAATTGCCCACAAAATGGATATTGCTGTTTGCGCCAGTGAAGAATCATACATCCCTTCCGGAGTATAAGGCGTATCAAACCAGTGGTGCACAATGCGGAACACCGTAAAATTAAGCCACAAAAACACCAGCGAACCAAAAACGAGTTGCGCCAGCCGCTTATTAAACAACTTATTCTCATCGCTTTTTTCATTCTGATAATCCAGCAATGCTGGCGCTACTGTTCGCCACCAGTAAAACAATGATAACAGCACCATCAAGATGCTGACATCCAGCGGATTCAGCAATGGAACCCAGGGAAGCGGAGCTGGATTGCCTTTTAGCAGCAGCGCGACAAAACCCCACAGCGCCAGATACGCCGCCAGCGCCAGACCACTAAACAATTGCCTGCTGCGTGGTTGATCCTGTAAATACGAAAATGGCCAGAAGCGCGCCTTGATAATCAGCCAGATGACCAGCATCGCTGGCATCGCATACCAGATGGTAAACCAGTCCGAACCAGCCGCCAGATGCGCGTGCAGCTGGTAATCGCCTTCCAGTGTAAGCAACACTACCAGAAGCAACATCGAAAGCGTATGAAACCAGGGCTGAAGACCGGACATGCGCCGTTGCCGCTCCAGTCGCTTGAGAAAAAAGAAAAACGCGCCAAAAGCCAGCGGCCAGGCAAGCCATCCATAAAACTGCGCCGGGTGATGAAAAACTAATGCGCGCGATTCAGGCAGCGCGTATTGCAGCAACGCCATCATCAGCATAACGCCCAGCAAGGCGCTCGCCGCATACCAGGCGTGCCGCCACTCCGGCTTAAAACGCTGCGCCGCGATTGTAAATCCTACACTGCAAAACGCAGCCAGAACCAGTACGCTTGTCGCCAGCCACTGATCGCCATAATGCCGGGAAATCTGCACGACAAAACCGCCAAATAGCCACAATAGTCCCCAGACCAGTAGAAAGGGGCTAAGCGCTTCTTCCCATGGTTTACGACCTGAGAATGGTTTTCCAAGCAAACGAGCGGACAAAATGCCGGCCGCGGCCATCATCACGGCGCTAATAAACGCACCGTTGATAAAAGGCGTTTCCTGTGAAAAGACCCGACCATTAATAACAAAGAAAGCCGCGCCCAATTGCAATAACAAGCCAAACGCCCGAACTGACCAGCGATTCTGACGCGAACCCAGCCACAACAAACCTGCGCCTTCCACCGCCCAGGCAGCCGCCGTCTGCGTGGGCGACAGCGCAAACGGAATCGCCATGGAGCTAAAAATCACGCCCAGCGCAAGAAACGCTTCGGTGATCAGGCGCAGGTTATTGCCCGAGCGCTTCCACAAGAACCAGGCCAACGCCAGATAAAATGCGCCTGTCGCAAAGGCGGAGATGGAAACGCCGTATTCAAAATTCTTGACTAGTGAATACTGCAATGCCGAGGCCGCCAGCGGAACGCCAAAAACCAGGGTGCCGTCAACATAACCGGTGAGACTCCAGATCATGTTGGGCTGCTTGTCAGCCTGTTTTTCGCCCTGCTCGTCTTGCCGGGCAGGTTGACGTAGCGCAAAAAACACCGCAATCAGCACATAGAACAGGAAAAACAGAATCAGGAACGGCTCGGTGGTGGCGAATTTGTCGCTGCTATAACTGAAAACGCCCCAGACTGCGCCAATCACAAAGGTAAACGCAAAACCCAGCAAATTGAGCGCGCGCCAGGCCTTGAACCAGGCGATCGCCACAAGCGCCACATTCAGCACCGCATAATAGCTGAACAACGCAACATGGTTACTGGAGCCGCTGGACGCCAGGATCGGCGCAAGAAAACCGCCGCTAAAGCCCAGCACCGCCAGTGATTTGGAATCCTGCAACACCGCCAGCGCGGCGCTCAGCATACTCACCACAAATAACAGTGCAAAGGCGGGCAACGGCGCAAGCAAATGATATAGACTGAAGGCGGCATAAATATCCAGATACAGTACGCCAATTCCCGCCCCCTGTAAAAGCAGCGCATAGGTTCTTTTTTTGTGGCGCAAGTTCCAGCCCAGCAGCAGTAAAAAAATCGACCCTACAACCACGCTCATGAGACGGTATTCGATCGGAAACAGACCGCGATCCGACACATATTTGAGCAAAAAGGAAACGCCGAAAAACAGTATGATAATGCCGATGCGCACAAACAGATTGCCGCCGGTAAAATAGTTTTTAATGTAAGCGCTGATTTTGTCCGACAGCTTGTGCTGGCGCTGTTGATCCCCTTCTACACCACTTTGAGAAGAAGCCGGTTGCGACAGCTTATCCCCAAGAACTCGTGCTTTGACCGGTTGCGTTTTATCTGGCTCCGCTTGTGCAACATTAACCATGACCGGCGCTAAGTCCGGCGATTTTTCTTTTTCAGAATCCAATGGCTGCGCCGCCAAATCACCAGATACAAAATCTTCTTGAGTTTGCGACGGTGTGTGCGCCTTGTGCGACTGACGCTGCTCCCAGTCTCTGGCGAAAGCATCCCGTAAAAACCGGACATCGTTTTGCAATTCAATGAATTTGCCCAGCATAAAACCAAGCACCGTCGCCAGAATCACAATTAGCAATTCGCCATCGTATCTGAAAAGAAACGTCAGCAGCAAACTGACGAAAAAGAAGATGGCGGCGAAAAACAGGCTTTTCATATGGTTTGTTTATTGATCTTTAAGAACAGTTTTAAATGATGCTCCATCATAAACGATTTTGGCGGAGAAAATGACAATGCATGTAAAAGAAAGTCTGTAGAAGCATAAGGAAAAACAAATACGTAACAAACCATGGCATCCTCAATCATCAAGTACAAACGCCATAAACAACAATCCCCGCACATGCGGGGATTTTAATCATCTTAAGTCAACTTTCTTGTCAGGCGGCGGTGCGATAATCGTCAATATCCGCCATCGGCATTGGCCTGCTGTAATAATAACCCTGACCATAATCGACGCCCATCTTGGCTAGCAATCCAGCGGTTTTTTCATCTTCTACAGATTCAGCGACTGTGAAAATGTCCATGGTCTGCACAACGCTATTCACCGCTTCGACCATCGCGGCGTCCACACTGTTCTCGCTCATTTTGCGCACAAAGGTTCCATCGACTTTTAAATACTTTATCGGCAGTTCACGCAAATAGTTTAATGAGGAGAAGCCGCTGCCAAAGTCATCCAGCGAACCACAACAACCCAGCGCCACCAGTTCGGCAAACAGACTTTGCACCTTGGAAAAATTCGCCAGCGCATCTGATTCCGAAACCTCGAAACAAAGCTGGCTCGCATCCACGCCATGCTCTTTGATCAGCATTTTCACAAAAGCAGGGAACTCGGCATCATCAATCGAATCGGGAGACAGATTGATACTGAATAAATTATTCCTGGCCTTTTTATCTTTTTTATTCATCACTCCCGCCATTTCAACAATTTTTGAAACAACCCAGCGATCGACGCCGCCCATCAAGCCCAGTCGCTCAGCTGTCGGGATAAAACTACCCGGTTTGAGTATTTTCCCTTCATGCTTGAGGCGCAACAGCACTTCAAAGAAATTGATTTTTTCCGCATTTTCTTCTTGCGACAATGCCTTTACTGGTTGGACATATAATTCATATTCATCTTTTTCAATGGCGTGTTTAAGCGTGCTTTCCCATGAGTCTTCATGTTCGGTTTCGCTTGCCAGTGATATTTCATGGCGCTCCATTTCCCTGATAAATAACTGATTCCTTCCCGCCTTTTTAGCAGCGTAACAGGCTTCGTCAACCGCTACCATCAAGTGCCCTATATCGGCAATACGATAACCAGAATCAAATTCAAGCGCGCCGATACTGACGCCAACCACAAAGGTATTCTGACGCCAGATAAAACGGAAATTACGCACATCGTCCAGTATTCTATTGAGTATCAACGTTGCTATTTTAATATTGCATTGCGGCAACAGGATGGCGAATTCATCCCCGCCAATACGCGCCAGTTTATCTGTTGAGCGCAATCGTTTTGAAAACATTTCGGAAATCTGACGCAGCAACTCGTCTCCCGCAGCATGGCCACAGACATCATTGACGGTTTTGAAATGATCAAGATCCATATAGACCAGTACATTCTGGGCGTTTTCACCCTCGCTTTCTGCGATGACAAGCTCCATGTAATTCTGAAAACTATGACGGTTAATCAGACCGGTTAACGAATCCCTTGAAGCCTGATCAAACAGTTTCTGCATCGCCTGCCGATCCGAGGTAATATCCTGCATAATGACTACAATATCACGCACTGTTTCGCCTTTTTCATCATAAATCGGCGTTGCTTTTACCTTTAATAGGTGTAACTCACCCGAACTATTCAGCAACTTTAACTCAACCCATTCTCTTTTTTCTTTATCTTCCTGTTTATTGTTTTCAAACTGTTGTTCCAGTAATTTCTTTAATGTTTCCTTATCATTGGTATTTTGTAACTGGACAATGTCATAAATGGATTGACCTGTTACATCCCTGTTTTCATGACCACAATACTTAAGCGCGGTGCCATTCATATATTCAATTTTGTAATCTGACCCAATACGAATAATGCCGCCGCCAGCTTCACCCAGAATAGCCTCGGTGTTTTTAAAAGAAGCGCCTTCGCCTTCATGCGTAAGACCCATAATATCCTGACTTTTAATTCTCGCAGTTCGCACCGAATGAAAAGTCAGCCCCAGCGCAATGGCCAATACCATCAGAACCGCCTGAAATAACGGTAAATAAATCTGAACGCTTGAATTGCCGCCTGCTTCAACCGCATAAACCTGCCATGTAGCGAGTGTGATGCTTAATACAATCAATAAAAAGATTGTGGCGAAAGGTAGAAATTTTTGCCCTTTAGGCTGTGTTATTGTTATTTTCATAGTTATAGTCTCATCAAGTGAGATAGTTATTTTTATTATTAATCTAATCATAATGGATTCATACTGATAGTTCACGGCTAATCCGACAAAGGGCGTATTTCCTTTTCGTCCATAAGGCAGAATAGTGAAGCAGATTGTAACTATTCAGCGTGTTTAAATTTTGGTTCAGTTCAAGGCATTTTCGCACGGAAAATGTGAGCATATATCAAATATGTGACCATTTGAGTACGAAAATAACGCCGCTTTTTTTTAGCTTACGCGGGCAAAAAGATGAATACGCTGAGTAATTACGGCAGATTTAAGACAAACCTTTATAACTATAGTAAAAGCCACAGTAGCGATGGCGCTGGCATCCAGATATAATCCAGCATCGTTTATGTTACGTCCCCTCTACTAACGGTTATACGATTAATAATGAAAAAACACATGCGACTCTTTTCCGCTGCCTTTTGCTCACTGCTGGCATTCCTGATTGCCTCTTTTAATCCGGTCTTTGCACTGGAACAGGAAGAACTTTTAAAACCTGATGTCGCCTTTCAGCCATCGCTCTCAGAAATCAACCCGGATCGCATCAAAGCCAGCTGGAAAATTGCCGATGGTTATTATCTGTACCGCAATCGTTTTTCCTTTGAAAGCGACACCCCGGGCGTCACCCTGGGAACTCCCGTCTTCCCAAAGGGAAAAATCAAGGAAGATCCAGCGTTTGGAACCGTAGAAACCTATCGTCATAATGTTTCGATCGAAATCCCCATCACCCGAAGCAACAACGACGCCGCCACACTCTCCCTTAAAACCAAATCCCAGGGTTGCGCCGATATTGGCGTATGCTATCCGCCACAGAAGAGAACGCTCAAATTACAGCTTTCGGCAGCAAAAGTTGCGCCTGCGCCATCCGTCAATCAAGCGACTGAAAATAAACCAATCAATCTCGCCCAGGAACTCGGCATTAGCAGCCTGAGCAACGCCAATGCCCCCCTGCCCCCCGATAAGGCGTTCGCACTTGATATTACGGCTGACAACAAGCAAACCCTAAACGCGCATTTCAATATCACGCCAGGTCATTATCTTTATCAACATAAATTAAAATTCAGAGCTGTCTCCCCCGAAGGCGTATCTCTGGGAAAACCAGTCCTGCCCAAAGGAAAAA
>JANTHA010000065.1 GCA_024762625.1 Thiotrichaceae bacterium | reverse complement strand
CGGTGCGTTCATCGGCCACTGCAGAAGATCTTCCCACCGCCTCCTTTGCTGGTCAGCAGGATACCTATCTGAATGTTACTGGCGACGCTCATTTGCTGGACGCCTGTCGGCGCTGTTTCGCCAGTTTGTTTACCGACCGTGCAATTCATTACCGCGTGGATCAGGGGTTTGATCATTTCAAGATTGCGCTCTCCATCGGCGTTATGAAAATGGTGCGCTCAGATCTGGCTTCCAGCGGCGTGATGTTTACACTGGATACCGAAACCGGATTCAAGGATGTCGTGTTTGTAACCGGCGCTTATGGCCTGGGCGAGAATGTGGTGCAAGGCGCGGTGGAACCGGATGAATTTTATGTGCACAAACCGACTTTCAAGAAAGGCTGCAAGGCTGTTTTACGTCGTCATCTGGGCAGTAAAAAAATCAAGATGGTTTACGATACGGGTAATACGCGCAGTCCTATAGTGAATGTACGGGTTCCTGAAATTGATCGTAGACATTATTGCATTGAAGATGATGATGTTTTGCAACTGGCTGAATATGCGATGACCATTGAGCAGCATTACAGCGAGGATGTGGGACACCATAAACCGATGGATATTGAGTGGGCCAAGGATGGTCTGGATAACAAACTGTATATTGTGCAGGCGCGTCCTGAGACAGTGGCGTCCCAACAGTCGGGAACTATGCTGGAACAGTATCATCTCAAGGGCGATGGCGAAGTGCTGGCGCGCGGCTATGCAGTCGGCACTAAAATATCCAGCGGCAAGGCGCGCTATATTCCGGATGTTGCCCATCTGAATGAATTTCAGGAAGGCGAGGTGCTGGTTGCTGATACCACGACGCCCGATTGGGAACCGGTGATGAAAATTGCTTCGGCCATTGTCACCAACCGCGGCGGGCGAACCTGCCACGCCGCGATTATTTCCCGCGAACTGGGCATCCCGGCGGTAGTGGGTTGCGATGACGCCACTCAAACCATTCCGGAAGGCGAAATGGTGACTGTTTCCTGTGCGGCGGGTGATGAAGGCCGCGTTTATCGCGGCGAGATACCATTTGAAGTGATTCGCACCGACCTGTCAGACCTGAAGCGGCCTAACACCAAAATCATGATTAACCTCGGCAACCCCGACCTGGCCTTCCAGACTTCGTTTATCCCGAATGACGGCGTGGGGCTGGCGCGTCTTGAGTTTATTATCAACGAGTACATCAAGGCGCATCCAATGGCGTTGTTGCATCCGGATCGCGTTGATGATGAAAATGAACGCGCTGCGATTGAAAGTCTGATTCATGGTTACCCGGATGGCGAAAGCTATTTTGTGCAGCGACTCTCCGAAGGCGTCGCAACCATTGCCGCTGCGTTTTATCCCAAGCCGGTGATTGTGCGCATGTCGGATTTCAAGAGTAACGAATATGCGTCCTTGCTGGGCGGTAAGTCATTTGAGCCGGAAGAAAGCAATCCGATGATCGGATTTCGCGGCGCGTCGCGTTATACCCACCCAGCCTATGAAGAAGGTTTTGCTCTGGAATGCAAGGCGATGCAACGGGTAAGGGATGAAATGGGCCTCACCAATGTGCGTTTAATGATTCCATTCTGCCGTCGAATTGATGAAGGCCAGCGCGTTCTGGATACAATGGCGAAACATGGTTTGAAGCGCGGCGATAATGAACTGCAAATTTATGTGATGTGCGAAATACCCAATAACGTGATCCTGATTGATAAATTCGCCGAGCTGTTTGATGGCTTCTCGATCGGCTCCAATGACTTGACGCAATTAACGCTGGGTGTGGATCGCGATTCCGAAATTGTTGCGTTTGATTTTGACGAGCGCGATGAAGGCGTTAAAACCATGATACGCATGGCGGTCGAAGGCGCAAAACGCAACAATCGACACTCAGGGCTATGCGGTCAGGCGCCATCCGATTATCCTGAAATGGCTGAATATCTGGTCGAAATCGGTATTGATTCGATGAGCCTGAATCCGGATACCGTGCTGAAAACGACACGGCATATCCTTGACGTTGAAAAGGACATAGTCAAATTATAATAAGCCCCGCAAGGCAACATGATGCCTTGCTCTTAATAATTTAATTAAAAAAAAGAGGTAAGAATATGAAAAACATACTGATGTCACAGGAAGAAGCCTTTAAAAAGCAACTGGAAAGTTTTGGTCCCAATACGATGATCGTGGGCGCCTTGCTGGTGGTTCTGGGGCTAATCGGTATCATTTTGCCGGCGGTTTTGTCGATTTTTACGCTGAGTTTTATCGCCAGCATCCTGATTGTTGGCGGCGTACTGTGGGCCTATCATACTTACAAGGAAAATCCGGGTTCTTTTGCCGATTGGCTCAAACCTGTTTTACTGATATTGACGGGTGCATTGTTACTGTTTTTCCCGATTCAGGGAGTCGCATCGCTAGCTATTTTCATCACTTTTTATTTACTGATTGACAGCTACAGCAGTTTCTCGCTGGCGCATTCGCGATACCCGGATAGCGGCTGGGGCTGGATGACCTTTAATGGCGTTGTGGATATTGCTCTGGCTGGCCTGTTTCTGTATGGCTGGCCACAAACATCGTTGTTGCTGGTCGGCTTGTTTGTGGGCATCAGCTTGCTATTTGACGGCTGGGCGCTGGTCGTCATTGGCTGGGTGATGAAAAAGTCGACTAAAGATGACAAACGCTAATCATCATTATTGTGCTTTTCATTGTGTTTTTCATTGCGTTTTTAACGTTTGTCGCGACTTTATGCGGGTTTGATAATGTCCGGCAATTCAGCCATCGAATCAATCACCAAATCCGGATTAGAGTCACGGATATCTGCGCCATGATTGTAGCCGTAGGACATGCAGATAATCGCGAAATCCGCAGCGCGCGCAGCCTTGACATCGGAGGTGGAGTCGCCCAGCATCAGTGAGTTTTCAGGGTTTGCGCCAAGTTCCTTTGCGCCGTGCAGTAACGGCAGCGGGTCGGGCTTTTTCTTCTCCAGTGTATCGCCGCTGATGACGATTTCGAAATAGTCGCGAATGCCAAGGTCATTGAGGATCGGCAGCGTAAAGCGTTCCGCCTTATTGGTGATACAGCCAATCTTGATCCCGGTTGATTTAAGATAGTCCAGTCCTTCCTGTACGCCAGGGTAAAGCATGCTGCGCTTTGAGGTATTTTCGGCGTAAAGCGCATCGAAAATCGGCATGGCCTTATCGAACAGTTCCGGGTCATGTGGCGCATCCAGGTCGTTCGCCAACGCTCGTTCAACCAGCCGGATGACCCCGTTGCCAACCCAGTTGCGCACCGCTGCTTCGCCGCGCTCAGGCAGACCGATCTGTTTCATGGTTTCATCCACGCACCAGGCGAGGTCGGGTACGGAATCAACCAGCGTGCCGTCGACGTCGATCATGATCAGTTCAGGGGAAAATTGTTTCGTCATTGAGTTGGCGCCCTTGGAATTGTTTGAATTGTTTGCCACGGAAACGTACAGAAACGCACGAAAACCCAAGAATCGATGCGGCAAAAAGCAAAAGAAAGCCTGTTACTACTCGCAAAAGGCTGATTCCAGGTCTTTTTCGATGTCAGTAAATTGTTTTAACTTCTGTTTTTTTCCGCACGCTTCCGTGGCAAATTTATTATTTATACGTTAGCTTTAGCTAGCTCAGAACGGAACTCAGTGATGATTGAGTCGTAATGATTTGGGTCATCTGAATTTGCAGCGCCAAAGATGGCGGAACCAGCGACAAACATGTCCGCGCCTGCTTCCTTGATTTCCTTGATATTGTTGGCTTTTACTCCGCCATCTACTTCGAGGCGGATATCATAGCCAGAATCATCAATCATCTTGCGCACCTGCTTAAGCTTGGTCATGGTGGACGGGATAAAGCTTTGTCCGCCGAAGCCGGGGTTAACCGACATCAACATGATCAGATCAACCTTGTCCATCACATATTCAAGCGCATCCAGCGGTGCGGCGGGGTTGAACACCAGGCCGGATTTACAGCCCAGATCATGCACCAGTTGCAGTGAACGATCCACATGTATGGTCGCATCAGGGTGGAAGGTGATATAGCTTGCACCCGCCTTGGCGAAATCGTTTATCAGGTTGTCTACTGGCGTCACCATCAAGTGAACGTCTATTTCTGCGGTTACGCCATGTTTTCGCAGCGCATCGCATACCAGCGGGCCAATGGTCAGGTTGGGAACGTAATGGTTGTCCATTACGTCAAAATGCACCACGTCGGCTCCCGCCTTGAGGACGTTATCGACTTCTTCGCCGAGTCGGGCGAAGTCTGCGGAAAGGATGGAAGGGGAAATGAGGTCAGGTAAACGCGCCATAAAAATAGTCCTTGTAAAAGATGGTTATTAACTTGATGCAGACTTTACCCGCTGTTAGCTTCAGTTTCAATTAATTATCCGACGAATCCGGTTTTAACGCGCTTGTGACACTTGTGACATTGATGCGCGAAACATAGTCTGCAATGCTGGCGAGCGTGTTGTCGTCCATTTCCTTGATTTGCGCGAGCATCGCGGGGTTGGCGTTTTTACGCAGACCATCGCGTATCCATTTTAACTGGCGCAACAGATAAGCATAATGTTGCCCCTGAATGCGCGGAAAGAAATTTTTGGCGTTGCCTTCGCCCTGTTTACCATGACAGGCGGCGCATTTTTCCTCAAACAACTTTTGTCCTGCAGGTAGATTTTTACCATCGCCCTTGCCGGGTTCCGGGTTGACGGGCAATTGAGCGATATAGGCCGCGACATTTTCGATGCCTTGTGGCCCGCCCAGTACATCATTTCCTGCAAACGGAAACATGGTCGGGTTTTCACGGTTGCGCGCGCGAATATCCGCAAGCTGCTTGATGATGACGCTCTTGTGCTGACCTGCGATCACCGGAAAACTACCGTCTTCCTTTCCCCAGCCATTGGCTTCGTGGCAGCTGGCGCACAGCGCATAGGTTTTTTCGCCTTCTTTCATATCAGGCTTGAGCTTAATCGCGGCGTCTGTTTCTGTTTGTTTGACCTGATGGTCGCTTCGAGCGTCGTTTTGCGGCGGGTTTGTTGCAGCATTGGCCACGGGGATGGTTGCAAAAAACGCAAGCATTGCCATAAATTTAAAGATTTTTTCTGACTTTCTGCTAAAAATGGAAGGAACCGGATTCATATCAATAACACTCTGTTGATCAATATGGTAATATTAGAGGATTCTTATACTATTGGCAAAGCATTATGGTGTTCACTCGAAACGTTTTCGTAAAACCGGCTTCCGTATTGAAGCTATTTTTGATTATCTTCGCTACGTTTGTTTTAAACACGGCTTCCGCAACAACCGCCGACGACGTCAAAATCTTTTCCACCAATGATGATACTGAAATAGAAGTGCGCATCTTTAAAGGCGATGGCGATCAGTTGCTATTGGGGTTTGCCTGTGATCAGGGCTCCAGCATGGCCGAAGAAAAAACTGCACATGAATTGGCGATGGATGGCGTAGAAGTCTGGATGCCGGATATGCTATCGGCCTATATGCTGCCCAAATTGCGTAGCAGCCTGGCGGATATACCTACTGATGGCTTGTTGAAAATCATTGAAGAGGCGCAAAAAACCGGTAAGCGCGTTTATCTGATCGCGAGTGGCCCGGACACCGAATTGATCCTGCGCGTTGCGGCGGAATGGGAACAACTGCATGCGGGAGATGACAAAAAGAAACTGGCGGGCGCTATTTTAATGTTTCCGCGTTTGAACAAGGACAAGCCGGAACCTGGCAAGCCGCCGATTTATCAGGACGCCGTGGGTAAAACACATTTGCCCATCATGGTGCTGGAAGGCGAACGCACGCCAAATCGCTGGGGAATAGGCCATTTGACTAACGCGCTCAAGAAAGGCGGCAGCACGGTCTACGCCAAGCTAATACCGGATGTGCGCGGTTATTTTTTCAAGCGGGACGACCCGAATATTCCTGAAAACGTCGTTACCTCACAATTACCGGGTCTGATCAAGGCCAGCTTATTCTTTTTAGGGAGAGCGCATTAACATGAAATCTTATCGACAGGCATTTATTCATTTCTTATTGTTTTCGCTACTGACGTTTGGCGGAGCTTCTTTTACAGTGCTGAATGCGGCGGAGCTGAAAAAAGTCGAAGCCGATGTTGCGACGCCAGAACTCAAGCTGGAAAGTCTCGATGGGAAAACAATTGATCTCAAGGATTTTCAGGGCAGTGTGGTGCTAGTGCAATTCTGGGCGACCTACTGTACGCCTTGCCGCAAGGAAATGCCGTCCATGAATAATCTGATGAAAAAACTGGCTGAATCAAAAACGCCGTTTAAAATTCTGGCGGTCAACATGGGCGAGACAAAAGAAGAAGTGCAGAAATTTGTGGATGAAGTCAAGCCTGAATTCACCATCCTGATGGATTCAAAGGGTGAACACGTGCAGGCCTGGAATGTGTTTGCCGCGCCTTCCAATTTTGTGATTGATGGTAAAGGAAAAATTCGTTATACGCTGTTTGGCGGCGTTGATTGGGATAGCGACGACATTGTCAATACGATCAAGCAACTTGCGGCGGACACAGCAGCCGATGTTAAACAGGCAGCGGATGGCGATACAGACGCCAAGGATGCGATGGAAGCAAAAACCGATAAAACCGATAAAGACAGCCCGGAAAAATAAGTCTTGCCGCCTGCTTCTTAATTCACAACGTGAAGCGTCATTGATCTCGTGAAGTGTCATTAACCACGTGAAGCGTCATTAACGGCGTGAAGCGTCATTGACAGCGTGAGACGACAAAGGTAATGTTCCGTGTCTTGTTTATCAGTCAATCAAGGGCATGGAATGAACCCGGTAAAAGTCGGATTATTAGGATTAGGCACTGTTGGCGGCGGCACGGCAACTGTACTCAAACGCAACGCACAGGAAATTACCCGACGCGCAGGTCGCGGCATCAAGATTGATTTTATTGCCACGCTGGAGCCTGAACGCGCCGCCGAACTGGGCGTTGAGGATATTCGCCTCACCAACGACGCCTATGAAGTGGTCAATGACCCTGATATCGACATTGTGGTTGAATTGATCGGCGGCTATTCTCCGGCTAAAGAGCTGGTACTGCAGGCGCTCGAAAACGGCAAACATGTGATTACCGCCAACAAGGCGCTGATTGCAACCCAAGGCGCTGAGATTTTTGCAAAGGCGCAGCAAAAAGGCGTGATGGTCGCGTTCGAAGCGGCGGTTGCCGGCGGCATCCCTATTATCAAGGCGCTGCGCGAAGGACTTGCGGCCAACAAAATCGAGTGGGTCGCCGGCATCATCAATGGCACCGGCAACTTTATCCTGACTGAAATGCGCGACAAGGGACGCGATTTCGCCGATGTACTCAAAGAAGCGCAGGCGCTGGGTTACGCCGAGGCTGACCCGACCTTTGACGTGGAAGGCATTGACGCCGCGCACAAGCTGTCTATCCTGTCATCCATTGCTTTCGGCATTCCGCTGCAGTTTGACAAAACCTACACCGAAGGCATTTCCAGTATTACTCCGGAAGACGTGATTTACGCCTCGGAACTGGGTTATAACATCAAGCATCTAGGCGTCGCCAGGCGCACCGACGAAGGCATCGAGCAGCGCGTTCATCCGACATTGATCCCCAAACGCCGCCTGATTGCGAACGTGGATGGCGTGATGAATGCGGTGCTGGTGATGGGCGATGCGGTTGGCCCGACGCTTTACTATGGCGCCGGCGCGGGCGACGAAGCCACCGCATCGGCCGTGATCGCGGATATTATCGACGTGGTGCGGATGCTTACCACTGACCCCGAAAACCGCGTACCGCACCTGGCGTTCCAGCCCAATGAACTCTCCGATATTCCGGTGCTTGGCATGGAGGCTGTGGAAACCGCCTACTATCTGCGCATGAGCGCCAAAAACCAGGCGGGCGTGCTCGCCGAGGTTACGCGCATACTGGGCGAGGGTGATATCAGCATCGAAGCCTTCATCCAGAAAGAACCGAAACGCGATGAGCAGCAGGTTGACATTATTCTGCTCACGCATCGCGTCAACGAAGGGGATATGAACAAGGCGATTAAACAAATCGAGGCGCTGGATGTGATCAGCGGCGCAGTCGCGCGCATTCGCGTCGAGTCTTTGAATTAATAATTAATTATTCGCCGCGGAACCGAGCGATGACCCTTTCGGATGAGGCGTTAGCCAAACAGGCGATTTATTTCGCGGTGTAACAAGGTTAAACCAAGGTTAAAGATAATGAAATTTATAGAAACACGCGGCAACGACGGCGTCAGCCCGGAATCAGTCACTTTTTCCGAGGCGATTCTGAAGCCAATGTCTTCATTCGGCGGGATTTACTCGCCCGAAAGCCTGCCTGATCTGGGTATGGCTTTTCTGGAAAAACACCTGGCGTCTGATTACAAAACCATGGCGCGTGATGTGCTTGATGCGTTCGAGATTGATATTGAGCCGTCAGTGATTGATGAAGCGCTTAACCTGTATGACCGCTTTGATGATTGTTCGCCCGAATCGTGCAACCCAGCCCCTCTGGTCAAGGTCAAAGACGACCTGTTTGTGAGCGAGTTGTATCACGGCCCGACCCGCGCTTTCAAGGATATGGCCTTGCAGCCGTTCGGCGTGGTGCTATCGGCGCTGGCGAAACAACGAAACGAAAACTACCTGATCATGGCCGCCACCAGCGGCGATACCGGCCCGGCTGCGCTAGAAACATTTAAAAATCGTGAAAATGTACGCGTGGTTTGCCTTTATCCTGAAGGTGGCACATCGGATGTGCAGCGCCTGCAAATGGTGACGGAGGATGCTGAAAATCTGAAGGTCATTGGCATTCGCGGCGTATTCGACGATGCGCAAACGGCGCTCAAGTCGCTGCTGGGGTCAGAAGCGTTTAACGCCAAACTCAAGGAAAAGCATATTTACCTGTCGGCGGCCAATTCAGTCAACTTCGGACGTATCATTTTCCAGTTGATTTACCATATCCACAGCTATCTGGAACTGGTGCGCCAGAATGAAATCAGCCTCGGCGACAAAGTCTATCTTGATGTGCCCAGCGGCAATTTCGGCAATGCGCTGGGTGGTTACTATGCGCTGAAAATGGGCCTGCCGGTGGAAAAAATTCTAATTGCTTCCAACCGTAACAACATACTGACCCATCTGATCCGCGAAGGCGCATACGATCTGCGCGATTCCAGCGTGGTTACCACCACCTCGCCCGCGATGGATATACTCAAATCGTCCAATATCGAACGCATCCTGTTTGATCTGTTTGGCGCACAACGCACTAAGGAATTGATGCAGCAACTGGATACAGAAAAACACTATCAGCTAGGCGAATCTGAACTGGCGCGTCTGCAAACCATATTCAAGGCGGATTATTGCACCGATGAAGAAGGAAAACGCTATATCCAGCAGACCTTCGAGGACGGCTACCTGATGGATCCGCACACAGCTACCTGCTTCAAGGTTTATGAAACTGGCCGCGACAAGCCGCTTAAAACCATCGCCTATTCTACAGCGGAATGGACCAAGTTTTCACCCACCATCGCCAATGCGCTGACCGGCGAAACCGGCGCTAGCGACCTGGATGCGCTCAAGGCCATTGCTGCGAAGGCGAATATTGACATACCCGAACAGATCAACGCGTTGTTCAGCAAGCCGATTACACAGGATGTGGTGGTGGACAAGGACAGGATCGAAGACGAGATAATTGCGTTTCTGGCTTGAGCAGAGCGGATTTCCTGCGTTTTTCTCAGGAGTCCTGATCTAATAGATGCCCGAATAGAGTTTGATCGGGATATGTTCCTGAAAACTTGTAAAATCGCCGTCATCGGTAAATATCTGTAATTGATGGTTCAATGCGATGGCGCAGATCAAAAAATCTGTATTGGAGCCTTGAATACCTTTTTTTCTTAAAATATTGAATAATTCCGCCGCCAGTTCATGATCCTCCTGCCGGGTGCTGATATCGGGGAAAGGTGAAAGAGCCTTTT
>JANTHA010000064.1 GCA_024762625.1 Thiotrichaceae bacterium | reverse complement strand
CCTTCGACCCCATAAAATGCGAGAAACGCAATGTTCCGCAGGAGGCTTTTAGAGGGTGGCACTCTTTTGGTTACTTTTCTCTTGCCAAAGAGAGAAAAGTAACTCGTAGCCTTTGGCTGGTGCTAAAAAAGAAACCAAAGTCTGCTGGCTACGAACCCCGTCATGGGATGTTGACTATTAAGAACAACATCTCATGTCCAAATTTACTCTAGAAGGTTAAAAGTGATTTAGAATAGACGCTTAGGTCACTGCTATCCCAGTTAGCGGGACAGCGGTGAATTTTTATGATTGAGAAATACCCTATAAACTATTCTGTATGGCTAACAAACACAAAGACATCAATGCGCCGGGTAAAATCCCTAAAGCCAGAACTGCAAGACCATTTACGCTAAGCAACAGACTGAAATCCCAGCCAGCTTTCAATGGAGCCTGGGTCGTTTCTCCACTGCCGTAACCCTCATCCGGGCTATCAAAATACATCAGCTTTACTGCGCGCAAATAATAGAAAGCGCCAATCACAGACATAATCACCGCGAACACGGCTAACCAGATAATATTGGCGTCAACAACGGCCTCAATGACCACTAGTTTCGCGTAGAAACCCACTGTGGGCGGCACTCCCGCCATGGAAAACATGAACAACATCATCATGAACGCATACCAGGGATGCGTCGTGCTTAAACCCTTTAAGTCAGCCAGTTGATCTGCTTCATAACCATCCCGACTAAGCAGTATGACAACGGCAAAACCACCCATAGCGATAATGGCATAAGTGATAATATAAAACATGGAAGAAGCGTAGCCCGTTTCACTTGCAGCAAGAATCCCCATGATAACAAAACCCATATGGGAAATGGTTGAATAGGCCAGCATTCGTTTGATATTGGTCTGCGCGATAGCGATTATATTACCCGCCAGCAAGGACAAGGCAGCCAGGATCGCCAAGATCTGTTGCCAGCCTTGCGCCATGTCGCCTAAACCTTCAACCAATAGACGCATGATCATCGCAAACGCAGCGATTTTGGGGGCTGTACCAAGAAACAAGGTTACCGATGTTGGCGCGCCGTCATACACATCCGGAACCCACATATGGAAAGGGACTACGCCTAACTTAAAACCTAGCCCGACAATCACGAAAGCCAAACCCAGTAACAGCCCAATATTCTGCATCACCGGATGGCCTGACATATAATTCGCAATGTGATCCAGGTGAAGACTGCCACTGACTCCATAAATTACCGACATGCCGTAAAGCAACATACCCGATGCAATAGCCCCTAGTACAAAATACTTCATCGCCGCTTCAGATGCGCGTCCATCATTGCGCTTAAAGGCAACCATCGCATACATGGACAGGGAAAGTAACTCCAAACCCAGATAAATCAGTAACATGGTTTTAGCAGACACCATGATCATCATGCCCAACACTGCAAATAAACCCAGTGTAAAATATTCGCCTTTATACATTTGTCGGCTGCGCAAATAATTTCGCGAATAGATAAAGACGCCTACTGTCATCAGTAAAATGGATATTTTGAGCACCTTCGCCAATGAATCCAGCACAAACATATCATTAAACGTTAGCAACGGCTTCGCGTCAGATGCATCAATACCCACACCAAAATAAACAAGCGCCGCCGTAACCAGCAACACGATCTGCGCCAGGTAATAAGTAATGATGCGCAGCGAATCCTTTATAAACAGATCCGCCAGCAATACAAAACAGGTTCCCGCCAACAAAAAGATTTCCGGTAAGGCAGGTCCAAAATCTGGTACTGCAAACTGCATGGGTATAAGCATATTAATTCACCAACTTGCTGGCCATCGCCTGCTCAATTACATGGACCAATGAGTCATTCATCACGTTCACCAGTGGCTCGGGCCACAAGCCTAGCGCCAAAACCATGACAGCCAATGCGGCAAGAATAACGGTCTCCCGTTTATTGATATCCTGCAAGGCGGCGACATTGTCATTGGCGACAGCGCCAAATATGACGCGTTTGACTAGCCAAAGCGTGTACGCTGCGCCCAGAATCAAGGTCGTTGCGCCAAGAAAAGCAATCCAGAAATTCGCTTTGAAACTACTCAGTATCACCATGAATTCGCCAACGAAACCCGACGTTCCAGGCAAACCGGTATTGGCCATTGCAAACAAAACGAAGAAAAAAGCAAACCAGGGCATGCGGTTGGAAACTCCGCCATAGGCGCTGATTTCACGCGTATGCATGCGGTCATATAAAACCCCGATGCAAAGGAACATGGCGCCTGAAATAAAACCGTGTGAAACCATCTGAACCATACCGCCCTGCAATCCCATCAAGGAACCTTCATGACTGCCGGTATTGGCGATAATCGGATAAATCAGGAAAAAGCCAAGCGTTACAAAACCCATATGCGCAATCGAAGAATAGGCCACGAGCTTTTTCATATCTTTTTGCACCAGCGCAATAAAGCCGATATAAACCACCGCCGTCAGGGACATCAGAATTACCAGCCAGGCCAGCTCACGCGAGCCATCAGGCACCATGGGCAAAGAGAAACGTAAAAAACCATAGCCACCGATTTTGAGCATCACCGCCGCCAGAATTACCGAACCGCCTGTTGGCGCCTGGACATGGGCGTCCGGCAGCCAGGTATGCACCGGCCACATCGGAACCTTGACGCCGAAAGCAATCAGGAATGACAGGAAAATCAGCATTTGTGGCACTAATCCCAGCTTCACATCATGCAAATCAACAATCTCAAAACTACCCGCCTGACTGTACATATACAGCAAGCTTACCAACATGAACACCGATCCAAAGAAGGTATAGAGGAAGAACTTCATGGTAGCGTAAATTCGGTTATCTCCGCCCCATATGCCAATCACGATAAACATTGGAATCAGCATTGCTTCAAAGAATACATAAAACAGAATCGCATCCTGTGCAGCAAACACGCCATTGATAATGCCTTCCATGATCAGAAAAGCGGCCATGTACTGCGCTGGCTTATTCTTGATAACTTCCCAACCGGCAACAACGATCAAAACCGTAATAAAGGTATTCAACAGCAATAGCGGCATCGAAATACCATCTACGCCCAGAGAATAATTAATTTTAAAGGTCTCTATCCAGGGCAACTTCTCAACAAACTGAAGCTGATATCCTTCTGGATTAAACCCTGTCCAAAGCAATAAACTGATCGCAAACGTTAATATGCTGACAAGCAGGGCAACCGGACGCGCGCCCATTTTATCACCCGCAAACAGGGTCAACACGCCGCCCACGATAGGAAGCCAGATGAGGACGCTTAACAAATAACCATCAAACATATCAAATCCGCCCTGCCCCAAATAGTAACCAACTCAAGATTGCCAACACGCCAAGAATGATCGAAAACGCATAATGATATAAATAACCGGTTTGCACATGACGCACCACAGATGAGAACAAGCCCGTTATTTTTGCCGAGCCATTAACCACTAATCCATCAATCAAAAAACGGTCGCCTAACGCCCAGAGCGCCTTGCCAAGCCCTACTGCGCCACCGGCAAAAACCGCCATATTAAATTCATCTGCAAAGTACTTTTTATCCAGCAAGGTATAAAGCGGGCGTAACGTATCGTAACCCCACTGTGCAATGGCGGGCTTTTTCAGATAGATGTACCAGGCGCTAGCCAGACCCGCCATGGCGAGCCAGAATGGCGGCGCCATCAAGCCGTGCAGAACAAAACTGAAAATGCCATGATATTCTTCCTTGAGTATTTCCATGGCTGGGTGCGCTTCATGATTGACAAATATCGCGCCTTTAAAGAAATCACCAACAACCATGGGATACAGCAAATAGCCCGACAAGACCGCTGGAACCGCGAGAGCAATCAACGGCCAGGTAACCACTCTGGCGGGTTCATGTAAATGAGATTTAGTATGCTCATCCATACGTTCTTCACCATGGAAAACCAGGAAGAACATGCGGAAACTGTAAAATGCAGTGACAAACACGCCAAGCAATACCATCCAGTAGGCGTAATGCGCACCATAAATATTCGCTTCATGCACCGATTCAATGATCAAATCCTTGGAGAAGAATCCAGAGAAAAACGGAAAGCCAATCAAGGCCAGCGAACCGATGAGTGAAGTCCAGTAAGTAATCGGCATATATTTTTTAAGGCCGCCCATTTTTCTTATATCCTGCTCATGATGCATGGCGATAATTACGGAGCCGGCGGCAAGGAATAACAGCGCTTTAAAGAAAGCGTGAGTCATCAGATGGAATACGCCCGCGCTATACGCTGATGCGCCCAATGCGACCGTCATATAACCCAGTTGGGATAAGGTTGAATAAGCGATCACGCGTTTGATATCGTTTTGCACAATACCAATCAAGCCCATAAAGAAGGCTGTCGTGGCGCCAACAATAAGCACCATACTCAGGGCTGTATCCGACATTTCAAAGATTGGCGACATGCGCGAAACCATGAAGATGCCGGCTGTCACCATGGTAGCCGCATGAATCAATGCAGAAATTGGCGTTGGGCCTTCCATCGAATCAGGCAGCCACACATGTAGTGGAACCTGTGCTGATTTGCCCATTGCGCCTATAAATAAACCAATTGCGATTACCGAAACAAGCAGCCATTCCTGATCCGGTAAAATTGAAATCGTGGTGTGCGAAATGGCTGGCAAGCGCTCAAACACTTCACGGTAATCTACCGAACCCGTATAGGTCCAGATAGCGGCAATACCCAGTAAAAAGCCAAAATCACCCACACGATTGACCAAAAACGCTTTCATATTGGCGAAAATGGCTGTTTCCCGTGTTGACCAGAAGCCAATCAACAAATAGGAAACCAGACCCACTGCTTCCCAGCCAAAAAACAACTGCATGAAATTATTCGCCATCACCAGCATCAACATGGAGAAGGTAAACAATGAGATATAGGAAAAGAACCGTTGATAGCTATTATCGCCGCAACGACTGTCTTCCGGCCAGTTATGCTTATCATCTTCCATATAGCCAATGGTATAAATGTGGACCATCAACGAAACAAAGGTCACTACGACCATCATCATGGAAGTCAGGCGATCAATCATGAAACCTACCGCAAATTTCGTGTCGCCTATTTGCGCCCAGGTATAAATATCGCCATAAAATTCATTGCCATCAATCGCAACGTGCTTGAGAACAACAAACGATAAAATACAGGAAATCGCCACGCCCACGATCGTGACCGTATGCGCTCCCTTGCGCCCGATTACGCCGCCAAATAAACCCGCGATGAGTGAACCGATTAACGCCGACAGGGGAATAGCAAGATAGATTGATTCCATACTCATCGCCCCCTATCCTTTCATCTCATCAAGTTCTTGAACGTTAATGGTATGACGGTTTCTGAATACAGTCACCAGAATCGCCAGACCAATCGCCGCTTCCGCCGCCGCCACAGTGAGTATAAAAAACACAAAGACCTGTCCCGCCATATCGCCCAGATAATGAGAGAAGGCAATGAAATTCAGGTTCACCGCGAGCAACATCAATTCGATGCACATCAACAGGATGATCATGTTTTTGCGGTTAAGAAATATCCCCGCAACACTGATCGAAAACAGTAACGCACTGACAATAAGAAAATGAGATAACGGTATCATTTGTTTAGCGCCCTTTCTCTGCTTTCATTTTCGTTTTTACTTCTGCTTTCATCTTGATCAACTTAACCCTGTCTGCACGCTGAGTGCGAACCTGTTTGCCAGGATCCTGCTTTTTAACGCCTTTGCGTCGCCGCAAGGTCAGGGCGATCGCGGCGATAATAGCGACCACCAAAATCACCGCTGCAATTTCAAAAGGATAAACATACTCTGTATATAAAATCTCTCCCAGCGCCTCGGTATTGCTTGAGCTCAGTGGCGCTGCTTCAGGAATAGGCACATCGCTGAATGATTTCGACTTCATCACCAGAATCATTTCGGCGGCAACGGCGATTGCAACCACAAGTCCAACCGGAAGATAGCGAATAAATCCTTCTCTCAATGGATCCAGCTTGATATCCAGCATCATGATCACAAACAGGAACAACACCATCACTGCGCCCACATAGACTAACACCAGCACAACGCCAAGGAATTCAGCTTCAAGCAATACCCAGGTTGCGGCGCTGGAAAAAAACGCCAGAATCAGTAATAGCGCCGCGTAGACAGGATTACGCGCCGTCACCACACCCACAGCAGAAAACAGGGTGACTGCTGAAAACAGGTAAAATATGAATTGTTCAAAGGTCATTAGATTTCCTGGTTTTCAATTTAAATCACCGGTAAGGCGCGTCCGCCGCCTTTCTTTTGGCGATTTCAGCTTCGTGTTTATCACCAAAGGCCAGTAATTCTTCCTTGGTGATGGTGGTGCCTTCACGATTTTCGAAGTGATATTCAAAAATATGCGTTTCAACAATCGCATCGACCGGACAGGCCTCTTCACAGAAACCACAGTAGATGCACTTAAAGAAATCAATATCATACTTGGTCGTACGACGCGTTCCATCTGCGCGTTCTTCAAGCTCAATATCTATCGCCAACGCAGGGCAAACCGCTTCGCATAATTTACAGGCAATGCACCTTTCCTGCCCGTTTGGATAGCGGCGCAGCGCATGATGACCACGAAAACGCGGCGACATCGGCGTTTTCTGTTCCGGGTACTGAATGGTGAACTTGCGTTTAAACAGGTATTTCCCCGTGACGCTCAGGCCCTGAAATAACTCAAATAGAGTAAAGGACTTGATAAACTGCTTGACTGAACGAATCAAAGCCATGGTTTCCACCCCAGGGCAATTGCAATACCCTCTCCAAATATCCAGACCAGCGTCACCGGAATCAGCACTTTCCAGCCAAGACGCATGATCTGATCATAACGGTAACGCGGGAACGTCGCGCGAAACCATAAGTAACAGAACAAGAAGATTGATGCCTTGATTAACAGCCAATGGAAGCCATCTCCGAGGATGGATCCCAGCACCGGCACATTATCAAGCGCATGACCAAACGGCGATAACCAACCACCCAAAAACAACAATGCTGTCAAAGTCGAAATCAGGATCATGCTGGCGTATTCCGCCAGGAAAAACAGCGCGAACGCCATACCGGAATATTCCACATGAAAACCGGCGACAATCTCGGACTCGCCTTCAGCCACATCGAAAGGCGCACGATTGGTTTCCGCCACGCCAGAAATAAAGTAAACCAGAAAAAGACCGATCAGCGGCCATACAAACCAATGCTGAATACCGCCAGATTGGGCGCGCACAATTTCGGTCAGGTTAAGACTGCCCGCCGCCATCAGTACGCCAACCAGCGCGAAACCCATGGCTATTTCATAGGCGACTACCTGTGCGCCAACCCGCAAGGAACTCAAAATTGCATATTTTGAGTTGGACGCCCAACCCGCCAGAATAACGCCAAACACATCAAGCGAAGTAATTGCCAGCACCAGCAACAAACCGGCGTTCACATTGGCTAGCACCCCGCCGTCCCAGAACGGAATCACTGCCCAGACCGCCAGCGCAGGAGCCAAAGCCAGCATTGGCGCGATAAAAAACACCATTTTACTGGATTTGGTCGGAGTAATGATCTCCTTGAACATCAATTTCACAGTATCAGCGATGGGCTGCAACCAGCCTTTTGGGCCAACCCGGTTTGGCCCCATGCGCACTTGCATGTAACCAATAATTTTACGTTCAGCAAATGTCGTATAGGCGACGGCAAGAATTAAAGGCAACAGAATTGCAATGATCTTTAAGAGGATCACAATCAGGGTTGTCAAACCTTCCGGTAGAAAACCATTCAAGAATGTTGTTAAGGTATCCAAATCTTATCCGTTTCTATTCAAGTTCTATTCAATTTCTATTCGATGTCTGCTTATTCAATTTCTGTTATTTCTACTACTGCTTAAGTGGTGATTATTTCTATTTCACCGAAAGCCTCTCCCAGTAATGCGCTTGCCTGGGTTCCCGCCATCAACAGGGCGCAGCCATCAGGAATAACATTATCCACCCGCAATGGCATTTCAATATCTTCATTTCCCTGTCTCACACGAACCAGAGGGTGTTCTTCGTTGTTCGATTCGTTCGATTCGGATAGCCCCAGATGTTTTAGGGTGTCCTGATTCAGCCATAACTGGTTTTGCTCAGGCGCGCTTTTTTGTAATGCGCTTGCCCGCCTTACCAGAGAATCGCCACAAAATTCGGCGACATCGCCGATTCGCTGTAATTTTCCATCTGTCGCTTGATCCTGTCCGGTGTAAATCCCGGATACTTCAAAAGCGTTATTCACTGCTGGAACCGCTTCACAAACGCGATTTAATTCATCCCGCACATCGGTAGAGCTGACATAGTCAAAACCCTGAACATTCAGTTTGTTGCCCAATACCCGCAGGATCTTCCATGCCGGCCTGGCGTTTCCATAACTTTTTGCCGCCGCTCTGAAACTTTGCCAACGCCCTTCTGTATTTACATAGGTTCCCGACGTTTCGCCAAAACCGGCGCTAGGCAGAATGATATCCGCATAGGAAAGCGCATTGCCGCTTGCGTAAGGCGCGATCACAATCACATGGTCAGCAGTCTGCATTGCCGCCATGGCCTGTTGCGGATTATCACAATCATAAGCAGGTTCGACATCCAGCAAAACAAAGGTTTTCTGCGGCTTGTGGAACATTTGAGCCACATTAAGGCCCGAATTTTCGATCACTTCTCCCGCTTCTGTGCGATGAGGCAACGCACCGGCCAACCACGCCCCTGCGCTATTGGCGGATTCGGCAAGATATGACAAAGTCGCACCGGTATTTTCCGCGATCACCGCTGTCAGCGCGCGCAATGTTGAATAGGCCGGGTTCTGCATGGCCGAATTTCCCAGAAATACGATACTATTTTTGGCATCGGACAAATCCTGCGCCCATGCCTTGTCGCTCTTTAAAGCCCTGACTCCTTTAAGTAAATCCGCCAAACCAGCCGGAATCTTGTTTTTCGACAGTGTAAAGCTGGCTTTAGCAATCCTGGCAAGCGTTAATACCAAATCAGTAGGCGCACTGACCTGCTGTCCAACAACATCATAATTGAAGTCAAGTTGGCGAGTATTGACCGACATGACGCGCGCATCATTATTCAGGACCGCCTTGCGGATGCGATGATTAATCATCGGCTGATCCTGACGCACATTGGCGCCCACCAGCATGATAGCGTCCTGATTTTCAACATCTTCGATGGAGACACCCAGCCAGGGGAATAATCCCATGCTTTCCTGGTCATTAAAATCGCTCTGACGCAGACGATGGTCTATATTATTGACGCCAATGGCGCGCATCGATTTTTGTAGCAGATACAATTCTTCAACGGTGGCGCGCGGCGAAGCGAGTACGCCTACATTTTCAGGATTCGTAGCCTTGATGGCGTCGGCTGCCGCATCCAGAGCAACGTCCCAGTCAACTTCTTTCCAAACGCCATCCTGCTTGATCATTGGCGATTCAACGCGATCTTTGGCATACAGACCCTGATAGGCAAAACGATCACGGTCTGAAATCCAGCATTCATTGACCGACTCGTTTTCACCGGCCACCACACGCACCAGCTCCTGCTTGAACGTGTGCAGATTAATGCTGGAGCCAACACAATCATGTGAGGCAACGCCCGGCGTCTGTTGCATCTCCCAGGCGCGCGAATGATAACGCGACGGCTTTGCGGTCAATGCGCCTACCGGGCAAATATCAATGATGTTTCCAGACAATTCGGAGCTCAGGCTTTTCTCAACAAAGGTGCCGATCTCCATGCGGTCGCCACGGCCTGTCGCGCCCATTTCGCGCATACCCGCAATCTCTTCGCCAAAGCGCACACAACGGGTGCATTGTATGCAACGGGTCATTTCAGTAGCGACAAGTTCTCCAATATCCTTATCCGCAACCACGCGTTTGATTTCGTGATAACGGGATGAACTACCGCCAAACGCCATTGATAAATCCTGCAACTCGCACT
>JANTHA010000063.1 GCA_024762625.1 Thiotrichaceae bacterium | reverse complement strand
GGAGTTTAATTCAGACAAGTATTCTGATTTTGTCTTGCATCACGGCAGTAATTTTACTTGCCCTGATCACCTATAACCCGGATGACCCGGGTCTGTTTCATCATGACAGCAATGCAGTGATCAGCAACAAGGCGGGTAGTCTCGGCGCTTATCTTGCGAGCGTTTTATTCGGTTTTTTCGGGCATGTCGCCTATCTGATTCCGGTCGCTTTTCTGGTGTCGGTGTTTTTATTATTTCGCAGCAAGCAACATGGCGGCGGCATAAATACCGGCATTACTGTATTTGGCGTATTTCTGGCGCTAGCTTCCGGCTGCGGTCTGGCGACCTTGTTGTGGCCTGAAAGCACGCTGATATACAAGGCGGGCGGTCTGCTGGGGCTGGGAATCGCCAAAACCTTTGTGCACATGCTGGGCGACCTTGGAGCGACCCTGCTGCTATTTTCGTTGTTTGTAGCTGGCATTACACTGTTTGCGGATATTCGCTGGCTGAAACTGATTGATAAAATCGGCGATGGCGTCATCGGTTTTGTTGAATTGTTTGCAGGCTCTACAACAACGCCTAAAACAGCGACAGCTGGCTTTGATTCAGGGCAGGCGACTTTTTCTGACATACAGGAAAATAGCCCGGAAAAACAGGCGGCCGGCGATCGTTCAAACACATCCTCAGGCAGTATGATCGGCGCTCTGGGCGCAGGGCTTGCCGGTCTGTTTGCGTGGCGCGAATCCGGATCAAGCACGCCTGGCGTGAAACAGTCCTCATCGCTATCCCATGCTGATTCAATGTCGCTGGAGCCTAAACTGGATACGCCGCAGTTTACAGAATCAATTATTCCCGTTTCTGACAGACAGGATCCGGTGCTGGGCTTTCCTGACCATATGGCGCTGGATAATGGCGATAATGCAGTCAAAAGAATTGAAAATCCCGATTTGGGTATCGAAATCACGACCAAAAACTATCTGGACGATGGTTTTCAAGCGGATGCTGATACGCCTGAAATCAGAACGGGCGGCAGAGATATAATGAAAGCCGGATCCGGGAAAAAATCCCGCAAATTATTTAACAAAGGCGATGCAGTTTCCTCCCCTGTAAAAAAATCCGCGAACAAGAAAACCGCAGCCAGGCCGATTTCACTGGACAAGGCCATTACACTGCCGCCCATCAGTTTACTTAACCCGGCGCCTGTGAATCAGGGGGATCATTCCAGGGAACAACTGGAAGCGCATGCGCGCAACATTGTCACAGCGCTTGAAAGCTACGGTGTTCGCGGCGTAACCGTGGATTGTTATTATCCGGGGCCAATCATTACACGCTATGAACTACTGCTGCCGCCTGGAACCAAGGTCAGCAAGATAACCGGCCTGGCGCAGGATATGGCGCGCAATATGTGTGTTTCCAGCATTCGCGTGGTTGAAGTGATTCCGGGCAAGACCACGATAGGTATAGAGGTGCCCAACGAAAAACGCGATCTGGTCGCGATTAGCGATATTCTTTCCTCCAAGGTTTATCAGGAGGCGAATTCGCCTCTGACCATGGTGCTGGGTAAAACCATCGCAGGCAATCCCGCTGTCGCGGATATGGGGCGTATGCCGCATTTGCTGATTGCGGGCACCACAGGTTCAGGCAAGTCGGTTGGCGTTAACGCCATGCTGATCAGCCTGCTTTACAAGGCTACTCCGGAAGAAGTAAAACTGATCCTGATCGACCCCAAGATGCTGGAACTCAGTATTTACGAAGGCATCCCGCATCTGTTGACGCCGGTCGTAACCGACATGAAGGACGCCGCCAACTCGCTGCGCTGGGCGGTAGGTGAAATGGAGCGTCGTTACGCCTTGATGTCGCATGTCAAGGTCAGGAATATCGCGGGTTACAACGCCAAGGTCAAGGAGGCGATAGAGCGCGGCGAACCCATCATGGACCCCACCTTTGACCCGACCCAGCATGTTGATGTGATGCCGAGCATTCTGGAGCCATTGCCTTACATCGTCATCGTGATTGATGAATTCGCCGATATGATGATGGTGGTGGGGAAAAAGGTGGAAGAGCTGATTGCGCGCCTGGCTCAAAAAGCGCGCGCCGCAGGCATTCATTTGATCCTGGCGACGCAACGCCCGTCAGTGGATGTGATCACCGGTTTAATCAAGGCGAATATTCCTTCGCGCATTGCCTTCCAGGTTTCCACCAAGGTGGATTCGCGCACTATTCTGGATCAGGGCGGTGCCGAAGCGCTACTCGGCCATGGCGATATGTTATATCTGCCGCCTGGAACCGGACTGCCGCAGCGTATTCATGGTGCATTCGTGGCGGATAGCGAAGTGGAAGAAGTGGTCAATTATTTGAAACTGCAAGGGGAACCAGAGTACCTCGAAGATGTCCTAGTAGAAACGGGATCATCCGATGCGATTCCGGGACTGGAGCCTCTGGCCGAGTCGGAATCCGACGTGCTGTATGATCAGGCCGTCGCGATTGTGACAGAAAGCCGTCGCGCTTCGATCTCATATGTGCAACGTCGCCTTAAAGTAGGTTACAATCGCGCCGCATCCATGATCGAAGATATGGAAAAGGCGGGTGTGGTGAGCGCCGTGCAATCCAATGGAACGCGCGAAGTGCTTGCGCCAGAGCCGCCTAAACCATGATTTTTCATGAATCACTGTGTTATGAATTCATGGCTATTCAAGGCGTCAATCTATGAAAAAACTCATTACGGGAATCGCCCTGTCCGGCTTGTTGCTGGCGGGCGTAAACCAGTATGCGCAGGCGGCGACCGACGCTGCGCGTCAACAATTAAATAAATTTTTCACCGAGATGAACAGTCTGCAGGGTAGCTTCACCCAGCAGGTCTATGGTAAACAAGGCAAGCTCATTCAAAACGCCAAAGGCACCATTGCGCTGAACCGGCCTGGTAAATTCCGCTGGGTCTATACCAGCCCGGATCCACAGACGATTGTGGCGGATGGAAAAAATATCTGGATTTATGATGAAGACCTGGAACAGGTCACCATCAAGCCGATGCGCTCCGCGATGTCGGCCGCGCCCATCGCCTTGCTGACCCGCAAACAGGCGCCTGATGCGCAGTTTGTCGTTCAGCCGCTCAATTCCAGGGCGGGCGGTTTAAACTGGTTTAAACTGACGCCGCGCAAAAAAAGCAAGGACTTTCGGGATGTCCAGATCGGGCTGAATAAAAGCGGCATCCGTCAGATGATCATGTTTGACCAGCTTGGACAAAAAACCGTGATCCAGCTGAATGTGAAAAATAATATACCCATCAAGGGAAATACCTTTTTCTTTAAACCGCCCGCCGGGGTGGATGTGATTGGCAAGCCATCCTGAGCACAGGATTGAATAACATATTGATAAAAAACGACCCTTAGTGGTCGTTTTCTTTGGGGAGGGGAAGGAGAAGGAAGTAGGGAGGCGATGTTACGCTATAAAAGTATTTCAATTAGCCTTTGCTTATATTTTTTTTTATTAACACAGATTAATGTAAAAAGACTGGGCAACTTTTAGTATTGTTGCTATATAAACCATAAAAGGCTTGAAAAAATCCCTAGGAGAATCCCATGATTTCATATGATGAATTAAATACCCAAAACCATAAAATAACCGAGTTATCCAATGTGTTGGCTACATTAATAAAAGACCGCACCCTGTGTGATTCCGATACTTGCTGTTCTTTGTTTTATAACTATATGGACAAGGTCAACGAACACATGCAGATCGTTGATTCAACGCTTTATAGCGACCTGTTACAGTCGTCATCCAACGAGGCGAACAATACCGCAAAGAATTTCATGTCCGGTTCCCAGGAAATCAGACGCATCATGAAAGGTTATGTGCGTAAATGGTGCGACAAGCAACACAAGGGGCTTTCAATCGGCGCAAAACATGATGAGTTTCTAAAGGAAACGGATGAAATGTTCGAGATGATCCTGAATCGTGTACAAGACGAAATGGAGCATCTTTATCCGATGGTCAGGAAGATTTGCGCCTAGTGTTCTTCTATTTGTATTAATTTATATTAATTTGTAATAAAAAACAGGGGTTCTGCTCTCAGTGCTTTGTGAGTGCGCGGTTTTCATGATATTTATCTAAAAAAATAGAGAAACCTGCACAGTTATCTGGCTTAGGTGTTATAAATCCGGTAAAAAGCATTCTAATTAAAAACTATCTTTAAAATTTATAAAACACCTAAACCAGAAATCCAGAAAAGCGCAGGAGGATGTATGATTTCTTATGATAAATTAAATGAGCAAAACCATAAAATAACCGAGTTATCGAATGTATTGTCGGCATTGTTATCAGATCGTTTAATTTGTGATACCGAAACCTGTGGCGAGCTTTTTTTTGAGTATCTGGATCTTGTTAATCAACACATGCAAGAAGTGGATTCAACCTTTTATTCCGGCTTGTTGGGCGATGCTTCGCCAGAAGCCAACAATATCGCCAAGAATTTCATGTCGGGCTCCCAGGAAATAAAGCGCATCATGAAAAAGTACGCCAGGAAGTGGTGTGACAAAAAACAAAAAGAATTAACTATCGGTTCGCACTATGATCAGTTTTTGAAGGAAACTGATGAAATGTTTCAAATGGTTTTGGATCGCATACAGGATGAGATGGAGCATCTTTATCCCATGGCGCGAAAGATCAGCGCAAAATCCTGATTTTTTGTAATTTAAGATCACTGCTGTTCCTGAATGAGGATAGCAGTGATCCTGGGTACGGCAACGCCCAAGGCGCGCCAATAGACGCCTTTATTAATCCTTATTAATCCTTCCAGATATTATCTATCCACGAATCGTCATCGCTGTTATTAAATGGCGTATGCGGGGGCAGCTTTTGTTGTTTGCGAATCGCGCTGTAATCCCAGCCGGTCAGTTTGGCCAGCGTCTGCGCTTCCTTCTTGAAACGTTTGGGCAGCTCCACATTAAAATAACGGTCGCCGGCTTCACATTGGGCTTCGCCTTTCCAGGGATGGCGGATTACATAGCGCCCCTGAAAATTGGCGGTGTTGCCGGTCGCCTGGAACATCAGGTCTTCAGGGAAGTGTTGCCTGTCGTAGCGTAGGTGTAAACGGCTGATATAGACATTTTTGGGGCGCGCCAACATGCTGCGCGGCGCAATTTTGGCATTCGCGTTAGCGCTGACTTTTTGCGGCTTATCGACCCAGAAAACCCCAAGTTCCCTGAGTTCCTTATTGGAGAGCGGATCAGCCGCGCAGGGGTCGCACCAACTCATGTTCCAGGCGTATTCGAGGAAAACAGCTTTATTATCATGTTTTTCGACCTGCGTATTGAACATGTCCTTGTAGAATTTGCCGAACAGCTTTTTATCCTTGATGTATTCGGGAATTTCATATCCGGTAGGCAGCTTGACGGTGCGGTAGTTGGTTGTTTCGACCCGTCCCTTGCGCGTCAGGGCGTAGATAAATAACTCCTGCTTTCCTTTTGCATTGACCGTTCCAAGACGGATCGGCAGCATGAATTTCCTGTGGTTATAGGCAATCTGGATAGGGCGTAATTTGCTAAAACCTGATTGATCGAATTTTTTCAGATTGACTTTGGCGACAAAAAACTTCATGCCCTGTTTCAAATAACTGCCAACAACCGGTTTTGCGCCTTTGGGTAGTTTATATCCTTCGTCAGTAAGCCAGGTGATCAAGCCGCCGCTTTCCTTTGCGGAGAGAATCAATATATCGTACTCGCCTACCGTGTATTGCGCTTCAATCGTGACGCCGTGGCTGAGCGCCTTTTTGCGAAAGGCCATGCTGCGCGGCGCCATCGCCGGTGCGGGCAGGGCGCGTTGATACATGATCGGCGGCTGGCAGGGGTCTTCGTCATGGTATTCCACCAGACGCGGCGCGGTGTAATCATCCAGATGCTTGATCACTGCTTGATTGGCGATGTGAATCTGCTTGCGTTTCAGAATGCTTGGAACAGGAACCACCACCGCAAAATCCCTGGGCTTGCCCTGATAATCGCTCGCCATGGTAACCACGTTGCGATCGCCATCGCGCACCATCACCACTTGTGACGATTTGTTGAACAGGCCGGTGTCCGCCTTGGCGACATAGAAGCCGCAAAAAGCGTGCGCCTGAGCTGAAAGTAGCATGGCGAAAACGCCCAGCAAGGCCGAAACGCCGTTCAATATCTGTTTGTTATTCATGGTGAATTACTCCTTTGTGGTTATGGTTTTCCCTGGAATCCGAATCCCTTTACGCCATTCAAATGGACGCCCTTTCAAATGATGGTTCAACAGGCTGACCAGCGGCATTGAGGCCGCCAGCGCAAACAGGAAGGCGTTGGGTATGTAAAACATGAATTGCAATACCCAGCCCAGCACAGCAACCCAGAAGCCGAAAATAATCCGTCCAAGCGCGTTATCGGGCGTGGTCATCGGATCGGACAGCATAAAGAATGTGAAAATCAACAAAGCGCCATTCTGTAATTGATGCAGCGGTATCTGCCACGGGTCGCCCAGCCAGAGTGAGCGTATCAAAATCAGGGTCGAAAAAAAGACCAAAAAGCTGATCGAAGTCAAAAGACGTGAAAATCCTATCAAAGGAATCAGACCGAAACCGCCGATGAGCAGAAATAACCACATCGCCTGTCCCCATTGCCCCGGCGCGGCCCAGGCGGAAGAGGTGATCAGCATAAGCGCCACAATGCCCAGGTTGGATGGGTTGAACAGATGTTTATTATTAATGCGTATCAGGAACTTGCTGGCGATTGCTATCACGCAGGCCAGCGCGATCCAGCCCCAGTGGTTGGCGTGCAATAACAGCAGAATAGAAAGCGTGGTGTTGAATGTGCTAAGCAGGTTGGCGGGCAGTCGGTAATAACGCGTAAAGGCAAGCTGGCTGAGCAGTGCGCTGGCGAAGGCGGCGCTGATATGCGACAGCGGGATCACAAAATCAAGGAACAGCAAGCCCCAGACCAACAGGCTGAATTGAATGAAAAGCTGGTAATGACGCGGATCTATGCGCGCGGTGAGCGGTGTTAGTGGCTGATGAGCCTTGTTATCAGCGTGAATCATGTTAGTTGAGAGCTTGAATCCCGCATAAAGTTTCGCCGCTCTAATCAATAAAAAACAGAAAAATCAGCAATTGTAGCGACAAACATTCATGCCGCGATAATCCTCATAGGCTTTTCCTGAATTCACCCAGTCTGCAAAGGCATCTTCCGGATTGGTTTCCAGTTCAGGATTTAACAATTCAAGAAATACGCCATATTTATGCCTTGGGCTGTTTTTATCTTCGACAATGACTTCGCCATCATCGACAAAAAGCGTGTATCTGGCTTGTTTCCCAATAGGCGTAATAAAGGATTGCGCGCCATGCTTGTTGGCGAGCTGCTTCAGTTGATAATTAAAGCCTGCTTCGCTAAGCGGATGCGTGCGGTAATAGCGTTTATAAATAGCTTCCACGTTATCAAGAACCGCCTGTTTTAGTGTTTCAGGGTCAGTTGCTTCAAAACCCGCGCTTTTCAGAATAGCGAATGGCGTAACTCCGGCTGTTATCCTTAGTTGTTGATCATCCAGCATTTCCAGAGTTTTCCCGGAAAAAAGCGCTTTCCAGTCTGAATCGCTGAATTGTTGCAGTTGATTTAAAAAGTTGTTATAGGTCATGCGATAATTTTCTCACTACTTGATATGTCTAATGTATCAGGATGATGTTTGAATAGTGATTTCTAAAGTAATAAATCATTAACCAGTGTGATGCCTTTGCCGTTTGTTGGCTTTACCGGCGCGCGGTCGTCGGTCTCTGTTTAGCCATGTGGCGAGCGATCCTTTTTGTCCGCTATGCTGAAAATCTTTTTGCAGCGCGTCCAGCGCCTGTGTTTGCCCGGTTTCGAGTTCGTTGACGAGTGTTTCGTATATCAGCTTGTAAAGTCTCGCGAGCGAAATTTTCCAGGTGCTGCCTGCGCGTCTATGAAATGCGTGGGTGAGCGTAAGGAAACGCTCGAAAGGATTTTGGCGGGCCTCGCCGAGGATCAGCGGCAGGGTATGTTTAAAGCGCCCGGAGTTGGCGATCATGTCCCAGTAGCGCGCAAAACGCTTGATGTCCTGCATCACTCCAAAATCAATATCGCGGGTGCTGAGTACGGTGTAGGGCGGTAGCGGGCTATAGCGCATCTGATAGGCTTCGCTGTGGCGGTTGATTGGCGCGCCGCGCAGTCGTTTCAGGATGCCAAGCTGGATTTCCTGCGGCTGCAGCGCGACCAGTTGATCAAAGCTCTTGGCGAAGTTGGCGAGCGTATCGCCAGGCAGGCCAAAAATCAGGTCGGCGTGGATATGCGCGCCAGTGTGTTCGCGCAACCAACGCAAGTTCTCTTTAGTTTTGTCATTGTCCTGCCTGCGGCTGATTAGCGCCTGGATTCCAGGGTCGAAGGTTTGCACGCCGATTTCAAATTGCAGCGAATTGGCCGGAAAACGCGTCAGCGTTTGTTTGAGTTTATCCGGCAGGTTGTCGGGTATCACTTCAAAATGCAGGTAAAGGTCATCGGACATGCGTTCCAGAAAAAACTCGAGTATCGCGACGCTGGTAGACGCCTTGAGGTTGAAAGTGCGGTCAATAAACTTGAAATTGCGCGCGCCGCGCCGGTGCAGCGCGTCGATTTCATCAAGAAAACGGCCTAACTCAAACGGCTTTGCGGTCTTGTCCAGCGCCGACAGGCAGAACTCGCATTTAAACGGGCAGCCGCGCGAAGCTTCCACATAGATCAAGCGGTTTTTGATATCTTCGTCGCTATAGAAAGGATAGGGAAGCTGTAACTGTTCAAGTGGCGCAATTTCGCCCTGAATGATTTTGTTGAGCAGTTTTCTGCCGGATAAAAGCTGTTCGCAGAGTTGCCGGAAGCTAATCTCGCCCGGCCCCTGAATCACATAGTCCGCCAGATCAACCACATCCGGCTTGTCCGGCAGGTGGCTGACTTCCGGCCCTCCAAGCACGATGGTGACCTCTGGCGCCACCTGTTTTATCAGCGCCACGGTTTCCGTGGTCTCGGCGACATTCCAGATATAAACGCTAAAACCAATGATTTTCGGCGTATGCAGCAACAGTTTTTCGACGATATCGACCGGACGTTCATGAATGGTGAATTCCCGGATGATGGCGCTGCCCTGCAATCCGCCAAGATTGGCGTACAGATAGCGTAAGCCAAAGGCGCAATGGATATAGCGCGAATTGAGCGTGCTCAGTACAATGGATTTTGCGGTAGTCACAATGGCTATGTGTTTTTGGCGGATGTGAATGATCCGGCATTGTAAATCTTATATGGCACCTTTATTAATAAGGTGTTTCTTTTGCCAGGCTAAAAGGCATTATATCCTAGACGCACTTCGGAGTGAATGAACGTCTGGGGCATGGCGCAACGAGCCTTTCCTTATTAACGCCGGTATCATGTATCAGCATTCATGCGATTGGTTGGAAATATCTAAACGAGAAAAAATATGAATGACGTAACTACTTTGGATTTCATCATCATAGCCGCATCTGCGTTTGTGGCTGGAATTCTATTTAGAAGATGGGTACGAGCAAAAGTGAAGGCAAACAAAAGAAGTCTTGAAAAAGATGCTAAGCAAGATAACAAAAAGGAATAAAACCTGACTAACTTTCTAAAACAAATCGCATTGTCTAACAATCGGGGATTTTTGAAGAACTCCGTCATTGCGGCGCAGGCCCAATTTATTTGTGTTCTGGCGCGGATTCAGGCATGGATGCCGGCCTGCGCCGGCATGACGGGGTTTGATATGAGTAGATGCTTCGAGAAAAGCTCCGTCATTGCGGCGCAGGCCGCAATCTATTTCTATTCTGGCAGGAGTTCAGACATGGATGCCGGCCTGCGCCGGCATGACGGGTATTGATATGAGCAGGTGCTTCGAGAAAAGCTCCGTCATTGCGGCACAGGCCGCAATCTATCTGTGTTCTGGCGCCTGTTTCAAGAACGGATGGTGATCTGAGTCGGTATGAAAAAGTTGTTATAGATAAGTCATTAAAAATTA
>JANTHA010000062.1 GCA_024762625.1 Thiotrichaceae bacterium | reverse complement strand
GATTTTTTGTTCCTGTTAAAATCAATCACCTGTCTCCATGCGGACGTGTGTTATTCTACTGATCTTACTACATCGGCCACGGTATTTTGGCGCTGACGCGAGGTTTATCAGCCATGTTGAAATTCCTGGTCGCCTCAGAAAAAACAATTGTATAAGTCCTTGCAAATGGTTTTTAATTAACCATTTAAAATAAAACAACAAAGGAATAATCGCTTCTTGGTTTGCTTGTTAAGTATTGTGATACCCGTTTATAACAGGCAAAAAAGTCTGGAGCTTCTTTTGTCTGATCTGACCAGCGCAATTGTTTCTGGCGGGTATCAGGAGCCCGTTGAGTTGATTGTTGTTGATGATGGCTCGGCGGAGCCAATAAAAATCCCTGATTTTAAAGTGGCGGTCAGTCTTTACCGCTTGCCTAAAAACTCAGGCGCTCCCAGGGCGCGCGCATTGGGTTTCGGGAAATCCTCTGGCGAGTTTGTTCATTTTCATGACTCCGATGATGGTTTCGGTGAAGGCTGGTTGGCTGGTATCATCGGTGAGCTGCAGGATAATCCGGAGCTGGATGTATTATTAACAGGGCGCAATGATATTAGCCGGGAGGGTTCCCGTTATCGTTATCAAACGTTTTTCCATCGTCATGCTGATCAACCGGAGCGCATCAGGCAACGGCTGGTCTACCGAAATTGCATGGGTCCGCTTGGCGGCGTCACGTTTGCGCGCAGGGTGATTGAGCAGATTGAGTTCAGAAATTTTCTGTCTTGTCAGGACTGGCAGATGTATCTCGATGCGATGGAGCATGCAACAATACTCAAAAGTCGAGCGGATATAAGTTATTGTTTCAATGTATCGGGGGATGACCGGATTTCACATAATCCCGCCAAAAAACTGATTGGTCATTTGCAATTAAGCCGTTTGACCGCTGGCAAATCTGTTTTTGGCCGGAATATTCGTCTTTTTTATTTAATGACCTGTAAACGCCATATCATGAGCAAACAGGGCGTTATGCTTTTTTTTTATAGGAAAAGGCGGTTCAGATTATGGTTTTGTTATTTGCTGGCGAGTATCTACTGGAGGCTGCACTGAGTGTCCCAAACCATTGAAGCGCATAGCGCCGGCGATTCAAATAATCAGCGTTTGTTCTGTATTAATTTCACGCGCTGGAAGCAAAACTATATCCGTGCTTTTTTGGGTTCTGATGGCGAGGTGCTGTTTATTTCATCCGTTACACAGGCGATTAAAAAAGGCATTCGCGCGGATTCCCGATTGGTGAGCTGGGCAAGCAAGGATCAAAGCGAAGTCAATAAGCTGGTAGCGCAATTTAACTGCAGCGTCTGGTTGGTTGAGGACGGCTTCATTCGCTCTACAGGCCTCGGTACGGATTTGACCGCGCCCGCGTCGCTGGTTCTTGATAAACAGGGCATTTATTATGACCCGTCAAGGCCCAGCGATCTTGAAATGCTGCTTCAAAACAAAGACTTTAATGAAAAAGAACTCAAGCGCGCCCATGATCTGAAAGACGCGTTGTTAAGCAATGAACTCAGTAAATATAATCTGGGCGGAAAACTAAACAAAACATCCCTGAAAGCAAAACTGCATCAAAAAATCATTCTGATCCCAGGACAGGTTGAGGACGATGCCTCGATCAGGAAAGGCTGTGTGGATGTTAAAACGAATGCCGCTTTGATAAAGGCGGTGCGAAAAAATCACCCTGGGGACTATTTGATTTATAAGCCTCATCCAGATGTGGTTAGCGGCAACCGCAAAGGCAAGGTAGATAAGGCTGTATTGCGCCTGTGTGACCAGGTTGTCTACGATGCCAGTATTACCGATTGTCTGGCCTTGGCCAATGAAGTTCACACCATGACCTCGCTGGTTGGTTTTGAAGGCTTGATGCGCGGATTAAAAGTGGTCTGTTATGGCTTGCCGTTTTACTCGAACTGGGGTTTAACGGAAGATAGGCATACCCTGGAGCGCCGCGCCAGGAGCTTAAGCCTTGAACAGTTGGTCGCCGCAACGCTGATCGATTATCCTCGCTACATTGACTGGCGAACAGGCGAATTCACTACGCCGGAAGTGATCGTAGAACAATTAGCCCGGCAGATAGAACAACAGGGCGGCAAGCAGACCAATCAGGTATTCTGGCTGAGTCGAAAATTACGCAAGCTCAGGAATATTGTTTCAGGGATTCTGTTATTCAGATGAAAATGACTGGTCGCCGTTTAAAATAATCAAATAAAGTAAACTACCGCTTGAAGTAGTCACAAGATTGCCATAAAATGCCCCGTTCTTTGAATCAGGCTGCGTGTTACACAGTCGCGGTTTACAAACATATTATTTGTTGTACGAATTAGCGTACAAATTGTACGAACGTTTCTGGAGAATTGAAATGGGAACAACAGTCAGCGCAAAACCCGCTGAAGTCAAACGTGACTGGTTTGTCATAGACGCCGATGGTAAAACCCTGGGTCGTCTTGCCAGTGAAGTCGCATCGCGTTTGCGCGGCAAGCACAAGCCAATTTATACACCGCATGTGGATACCGGCGATTATATTGTGATCGTTAATGCCGAAAAAATTCGCGTTACAGGCAACAAGGCGAAAAACAAGATGTATTACAAGCACACCGGCTATGTGGGCAACTTGAAATCAACCAGCTTCGAGAAGTTAATTGCAAAAAAACCCGAGCGCGTTATCGAGCTTGCAGTCAAGGGTATGTTGCCCAAAGGACCTCTGGGGCGCGAAATGTATCGTAAATTAAAAGTATATGCGGGAGCCGAGCATAATCACCACGCTCAACAGCCCATCGCGTTGGAAATATAGAAGGTTATAGAAAATGGCAGCAACACAATATTATGGTACAGGTCGTCGCAAGTCTTCTTCGGCGCGTGTATTTATTACTAAAGGCAGCGGTAACATTGTTATTAACAAATTACCTCTGGAAGAATATTTCGGTCGTGAAACCGCTCACATGATTCTGAAACAGCCTTTGGTGACAACCGAAACAGATAATCAATTTGATATTAAGGTTACAGTAAAAGGCGGCGGAGACAGCGGCCAGGCCGGCGCTATTCGTCTGGGCATCGCAAGAGCCTTGTTAAAATATGATGAAGGTTTGCGTGGCGTCTTAAAGAAACAGGGCTACCTGACGCGTGATGCGCGCAAGGTTGAGCGTAAGAAAGTGGGACTACACAAAGCAAGACGCGCGACTCAGTTCTCGAAACGTTAGACTTTTTGTAACTACTCAGCATGCCCCCTTGTTTGCGTCATTTCTACATTAAAAGTGCTCATGTTTAATTATACACTGCGCCCTTTCGCCTTGAACTGCCGCAAAACGGAGACATTCTGAACAGTTACGGAACACGGTGAGTAGATACTTCGTTTTTGTATCTCAACGCTTGAAAAGCCACTCTGTTTCCAGCGAAGCAGGGTGGCTTTTTTGCGTCTGTCTTTCAGGCTATTGATATGCTAAAGTAGCTGTCCGCCAAAACAACAGAAAATGGAATATTCATGCGGCGAGGGATGACACTAAAAACTGCGTTTCAGCGCCTGCAGTTTGCGCTGGCGCTCTTTTTTTGCCTGATATTTGTCGTTGATGGGGTTTTTGCTGCTGACGGCTCTTCTATAGCTGACGGCTCTTCTACAGCTGAAGGCTCTTCTACAGCTGACGGCTCTTCACCTGCTAAAAGTTCTTCCACTGCTAAAGGCTCATCCATTGCTGACGGCTCTACTACAGATAACAACTCCTTTTATGGAAGTCTGCATTTTTTTATCGGTCATGTCGATGGCGTGTCTGGCGTCAATGCCAATAGTTATTCAAGCCGGCTAGGTGTTCGGGGCGTCAATACGCTGAATAAAACATGGCTGCTTACTCATCGACTTGAATTTGAACTGAACACCTTGAATGATGCGGACAAAGGAGGCGGCATTCGCAAGCTCCCTTCCGGGCTTGAGCTTAAAGACAATGAAGATAGCGATCTTGATCTGCGCGAAGCCTGGATCGGCTTTAAATCCGCCAAAACCGGTATCGGCGAATTCAGGATAGGGCGGCATGAATCGCTCTATGATATCGTCGATGATGGACAGAATCTGCTTAGCAAGACCGGGCAGGCCTTGCCTGGCTTTGGGCAGCGCACCCAGCAATTACTCTATGTGAATAGATCAGCTCATGTCGCCTATGCGCTTGCCTATGCGCCTTTTGAAAACAAGGCGAAGAATCGTGTTTTCAGCGGTCTGTTAAATTACGCCAAAGGGCCTTACTATGCGGGTCTCGCCATGGAAAAAGCCAGCGGCGAGAGTGTCGGCGCAAAGATTTCATTGGGGCTGGATCAGGATCTAAGCGACAGTTTTTCCGATAATGTTCGGTTAGGGCTTATCTACGATAAACAAATGGGAAGCGGCGCAAAATCATTGACTGTTACGGGCAGATTGTCAGTCGAAAAGTATTATCTTGCCGCTGAGCTTGGCAAGGTGCTGGACGGCGATATACTCAATTCGGACGGCAGTATCCGTTTTGCCGAAGATGTCAGAAACAGGGCGCTGGAACTGGGTTATCAATGGGACAGGCGCACCCGTTTCTATATCGACTATGCAAACCTTGGCGATCGTAAGGAAACCTCCGTTGCGGTAAACTATCGCTTCTGATTTTTGTAATCGTAGCAACCCGCAAATTACTCTGGAAAAAATATCATGAAAAAACTTGAAGCCCTCATCTTTGATGTGGATGGCACGCTTGCGGATACCGAAAGGGATGGTCATCGCCTTGCTTTCAACCAGGCCTTTGCCGAAGCTGGTCTGGACTGGGACTGGACGGTCGATTTATATGGCGAACTCTTGCAGGTCACGGGTGGCAAGGAGCGCATCCGTCTGTTTGTGGAGAAGTTCCTGGAAGGTTTTGAGCCGGATGAAGATATAATCGAATTTGCAGCGCGTTTGCATAAACGAAAAACCCATTTCTATCTGGAGCTTTTGCAATCAGGCGCGATTCCACTGCGCCCCGGTGTAGAACGCCTGATCAATGAAGCGCGTGAAGCCGGATTGCGCCTGGCGATCGCGACCACTACAACGCCCGCCAATGTCACCTATCTGCTATCCGCGACGCTGGGCGAGGAATCGCTCGACTGGTTTGAAGTGATCGCTGCAGGCGATATTGTGCCCGCCAAAAAACCCGCGCCGGATATTTATGACTGGGCGCTTGAGCAAATGGATTTGCGTCCACAAGCCTGTCTTGCATTTGAGGATTCGCTGAATGGCGTTAAATCATCACTCGGAGCCGGTTTGAAAACGCTCATAACGGTCAATGGTTATACCAAAGATGATGATTTTAGCGGCGCGGAACTGGTTCTGGATCAGTATGGAGAGCCGGATAAGCCATTCACGATATTAGAGGGCGACGCCAATCGCTATGCCGATTACGGCCATGTCAATGTCGCCATGCTCAAGGACTTGCATGGCGGCTAATTCCCGCCGCATTCAGTCAAATCAGAGCGGTGTTCATGAAAATCTGGAAAGCGTCGTGCAAAAGCATCTGTCGTCTTCCTTTCGCAAGCCGGTTGCAGGGCATACGCAGGATTCGTTTAATCGCATCCGCCCCAAGGTGGAGCAAGCGCTTGAGGCCGGCGTTGGCCTGATTTTCGATTCTGGCTGTGGCGCAGCCATGAGCACCCGTAGACTCGCACAACAAAAACCCGGATCGCTGGTGATCGGTATTGATCGCTCCGCGCATCGTCTTAACAAGGAATACAATCAGTCTTTGCCAGTTAACGCGCTGCTGGTTCAGGCGGAATGTGCCGATTTCTGGCGGCTGGCGTTAGAGTCAGGCTGGTTGCTTGAAAAACACGCCATTTTTTATCCCAATCCGTATCCCAAGTCGAAACATCTAAAACGCCGCTGGCATGGTCATCCGGCGTTTCCCGCCTTGCTTGGGCTGGGCGGCGAGCTGGAGCTGCGCAGTAACTGGAAAACCTATGTGGATGAGTTCGACCTGGCGCTAAACCTGTCGGGCGTGCAGCATCATTCGGTGGAATCAATTAATCCGCAACAAGCCATGACCCTGTTTGAAAAAAAATACCAGGCAAGCGGACAAACGCTTTATCGTTGTTTGGCGCAGCTTTAATTATCCTTTAAATTATCCTTAAATCATTTTAGGCTATACTCCCAATATTCATCATATCAGAGGAGTTTCCAATGTCCGCATCCCGTTCCGGCGTCTTTAGCGCTGTATTTGTTTCATTGTTTTTCTCATTCTTTCTTGCCATGCCGGCGAGTGCGCTGGATTCGATGCCGCCGACCCTGAGCGCAGGGGGCCAGCAACTGGTGCTGAACGGCATGGGCGCCAGAACCAAATTTATTTTGACGGTTTACCATGCGGGGCTTTATCTGCCAAAGAAAAGCAAGGATGCCGATAACATCATCAACGCCAACCAGCCGATGGCGGTGCGTCTGAAAATCATTTCGGGCTTTGCCAATTCCAAAAAAGTATCTCATGCCATCACGACGGGTTTTAACAAGTCAACGGGCGGCAAGACAGCGCCCATCCGCGCGCAGATTCAGCAGTTCATGGCGGTGTTTAAAGCGCCCATCAAAAAAGGCGATGTGTTTGAATTTGTTTACACGCCCGCAGGCGGAACCAAGGTGACCAAGAATGGAAAAGGCGTTGCGGTTGTCAAAGGCTTGCCGTTTAAAAAAGCGCTGTTTGGCATCTGGTTGTCAAAGAATCCGGCCCAGAACAGTCTGAAAAGGCAGATGCTGGGAATGGGCGGTTAGCAGCTTGGCGGCTATGCCAGCTATGCCAGCAACTCAACCAGTATCTGGTAATAAATCTTTTCGAGCGTATCCAGTTCGTCTATTCCAACGCATTCGTTGACCTGGTGGATGGTGGCGTTGGTGGGGCCAAGCTCCAGCACCTGCGCGCCGGTGGGGGCGATAAAGCGTCCATCGGAGGTGCCGCCGCTGGTGGAAAGTTCGGAATCCTGTCCGGTGATTGTTTTGATGGCGCTCACGGCGGCGGAAACCAGTTCGCCTGCGGCGGTTAGGAAGGGCATCCCGGACAGATTCCAGTTTATTTGATAATCCAGCTGGTGTTTTTCCAGTAGTTCAATGACCTTGTTTTTAAGTTCTTGTGGCGTTACCTCGGTCGAGAAACGGAAATTACACACCAGTTTCAGCTCGCCGGGTATCACGTTGGTCGCGCCGGTACCGGCATTGATGTTGGAAATCTGAAAAGTGGTCGGCGGGAAAAAATCATTGCCCTGGTCCCACTCTGTTGCGGTCAACTCAGCCAGAAAAGGAGCCGCTAGATGAATCGGGTTTCTGGCGAGATGCGGGTAGGCGACATGGCCCTGTTTGCCGATGATGCTGAGTTCACAGCCGAGTGAGCCGCGTCGACCATTCTTGATCACATCGCCAACCTTGTGAGTGGAGGAGGGCTCGCCCACCAGGCACCAGTCAATTTTTTCAGCGCGCGCTTCCAGCGTTTCCACCACCTTGACAGTCCCATTCACGGCGGGGCCTTCCTCGTCGCTGGTGATCAGGTAGGCGATAGAGCCTTTGTGATCGGGGTAGTCCTGGACAAAGCGCTCGCAGGCAACGGTGAAAGCCGCGATACTGCCCTTCATGTCGGCTGTGCCGCGTCCGTACAGCTTTCCATTGCGCTCGGTCGCCTCAAACGGGTCGCTGTCCCAGTTTTCAACAGGCCCGGTCGGCACCACATCGGTGTGTCCGGCGAAGCAGAACAGCGGTGCTTTGTTTCCTTTGCGCAACCACAGATTGTCTACTGCGTCCACGCCTTCGCCAAAGCGCATTTTTTCAGGCTTGAAACCAAGCGGCTCAAGCTGTCTAATCAGTAGATCCTGGCAGCCTTTATCGTCGGGCGTGACTGATGGGCGCGAGATCAGTTGTCTGGTCAGTTCAAGCGTTCTGGACATGCTTTTAAAACCCCCAAAGAGCTAAAAAGCACATCGTTACAAATGCGTAGAAATTGTCGATGTTGCTTGAAGCAGGAGATAATCGTGTAAATAAGGTCTTAGACATGGTTTGCAATCTCGATCAGGTTTTTATCAGGGTCACGAATATACACTATAGGATGGAGATATAAATCTCGATTTTAGTCTGGTTCTTGTAAAACTCGAAATCAATGTCGTAGGCGCGTTGATATTCCGGCTGGTTTGAAAAATAGCGCCATATTTCTCCCCAGCAGTCGATGACGGCCTGTTTTCTCGCGGCGTCGCTATCCGCTTCCACTGCGGCGTCAAAACGCAGGTACTTTCCGGCGGGCAGGGTGATTTTTTGTAGTGGCGTACTGGCGTGTTCAGGCGCGCCGTCAAAGGCGGCCATGACGCTGAATTTGCCATTGGCGTCGGATTCGTAATCATAATAAACGCCGTAAACGCGTTCGCCGTGTCGATAATCAACCTCTACAGCCTCGTCAAAGTTGCGCCACAGTTTGCCTATTCTGGCGGTATCGGGGTTCATCTCGTCCTGATTGGTGGTGCGGGTGCTGATGCCTTTGAGTGTTTTGCCATCAAATTGAACAACGTCCATTATTGGTTTTTCCCCAAAAGCGTTTGATAACTTTTTTCAGAAAAGCCTACCATCACCCTGTCGGGCAACTCCAGCACCGGGCGCTTGATAATTGTCGGCTGTTCTTCAGCAACCACCAGCGCCAGGGTGTCATCCATATTGGCTTTGGTTTCATCCGGCAAGTTGCGCCAGGTCGTGCTGCGTTTGTTTATCAGCTTTTCCCAGCCAAGCTCGTTGATCCAGGCGCGCAGTTGAACGGGATTGACGCCGTCTTCGCGAAAATCATGGAATTCATAATCAATATTGTGTTGTTCCAGAAACTTGCGCGCTTTTTTGATGGTATCGCAGTTTTTAATGCCGTACATGATGATCATTTTTTAACCTTGTTTTAACTTTTTTAAACGTTGATGATGCAATCGAAAAGTGTCTCCAATCGCACAAAGTCACGGCCATTATGTAATAACAGAGTCAGTTGTTCCATCACAATTTGTGCGATACGGCAGTCTTTAGGCTGCTAATGGCAACGCTTTGTTTCAGGCGCTGTTGTGAGTTTTCTGCTTGCCGAGTGCGAACCTGGCCTTTTGTGTAAAGGAAAAACCCGAAATCTTTATATCCTAGATTTCATTGCTTTAGAACGTACTTTCGATATGTATGGTCAGCGTCCAGATTTATAAGCGAAGATTGCAATAAACGGCGTGGTTATACGGATCATTAACAGGATGTCCCGACTTTGTAGTGCTCATGCCTTTGATAAACCGAATAGTATTTTGGTAAATCAGCTTATATTTAATATCGACAAAACCGATAATAACATTCAATAAATATCGTTTGTTTTATATAACTAAATCTTTATATAGTGAAGCATGGGCTGATGCTTCAACTTGTTTTGAAAAATCAACCTTGTAAAACAACTTCCTATTCATTACTCCGGAAGAAGGTTAAAAACATGATTTGTATTCGGGTAACCATGAAATTCAGCGGAGCGCCATTGAAACGCACACCGGTTGAACTACTACTCGATAATCAACAGCTTATTGGACCTACGCCGACTGATAGGTCGGGTAAGGTATGTTTTGATATACCCGTGAGCAGCGGCAAAATATTTGTCGACGGTGTAGAACGCTACCAGGGACGGCTGGACGGTGAGATAGCGATTGAACTTTGGGATCTCACCGAAAGCGGCAATAATTCGGAAGGCGCAGTGGCCGATGCGCTCAACGGGAGTAATGCGTATCACAGCATGAGTACGCGCAAGATCATGGTTGACGGTCAGGAAGTGCTCACCGATAGCGAAGGTTATCTGGTTAACCCTGGCGACTGGAGCGAAGACTTCGTGCGTCAGCAAGCTAAACAGGAAAACCTGGAACTGACCTCAGAGCACTGGGAAGTGATCCGTTTTCTGCGGCAGTGGTTTGCAGAACATGGCCAGCAAGCTTCAGTGAGGGATATGATTAAACATTTCCGTAAGCTCTGGGGCTGTGATAAGGGCTGTAACCATTACATGCATAAATTATTCCCAAACGGTGGGCCTCAGAAACAGGGTAACCGACTTGCAGGGCTGTTACGCACCAAGGGCGAACACTGATCTCCATCAGCTGATAATTAGATATTTAAATTGAATAAATAGGGGGCAACAATGACGTTTTCAAATTTTCTCGACTTGATCGGTTTCAGTACAGTACCTAGCAGTCACCGGGAAAAACTGATTTCCACCGTTGGTGGTTTTCTTGGCATCTACGGGATATTTA
>JANTHA010000061.1 GCA_024762625.1 Thiotrichaceae bacterium | reverse complement strand
TGTGATGGCGCATGCCTGCGTTGTAACTGCTTGAAAGGGAATAACCATTTCGCGCAGTTACGCCTTGACCTGCACCACCACAGCCGCACACTCAAGCCTGCTCAACTGAAGATTTTAGGATAATATATCTATCTAGCCATTGCTGGATATTTTGGTGATAATTTTTTAAAAACAAACAGACTAACAATTAGACTGACTGAAAAAAGGATAAATAATGATTGTTGATTCACTCACAACCGCAACCATTATCGTTGCAGTACTCATCTTTATCATTCTATTTGCTGCGATTATTTACAGCCATTTCACTAATCAGAAAAACATGAAAATTCTTGCGCGAAATACCATATTGATGAATTCGGATGATGAGATCCGCGACTTATGTAATCAAATCATGAGTATCGATTCGAGTTCCTGTCCATTACTGGATGGCGATGTGAAAGCCCTTGCCGGCAAACATCCGGATGAATTAAAGACAATCCTCCGCAATAAATTAAAGTCGATGAGTTGAAATAGCGGCGTTGATTATCAGTTATTTCTTTTAGGGTGTTTATTCATTGTCTTTTCGCCCGTTTTCTTCGGGCCTCATGTTTGACTTATACATCGCGGTTTTCGCAATCCATCCGGTGGCGCTCAACGGAATTGCCCTTGGGGTAAACTCGAACGAACAACCTGATAATTAGAGACGCCCTTTAGCTTAACATCAGGCCTGCGTGTTGCTGCCGGGCGATGCGCTTGCTTTTTTCAATAGATAATAGACGATGCCAAGCACCAGGATCACCAGCCCCAGCGCCGCCAGTTTTTCAGCTTTGACTGTGGCGAAATCCAGAATAATCATTTTACGCGCAAGTGCCAGCAATGCGATCATAATGACGCCTTTTGCCTGAACAATATGCGCCTGTCGGTGTAGCACGGTCAGAATGGAATGTTTGAATTCCATGGCGATCAGCAGCGTCATGATCATACCGAAGATGGTCTGAAAGACGCGATGATCAAGAGGATTAAATACATCTAGCAAAAGCAGGTTGACGACTTCCCTGATTAACTGCAACAGTGCGAAGATCACAATAATGCTGATAATAAAGCTGAGTATGATGGCGATGATATGCTCAAAACGCTCATAGAGCGTCATTACCGCCCAGTATTTTTTTATATCGGTTTCCGGGCAATGATTTCGCTTATCGATGTTTTTCATGTTGAGTACGTTTTCAAAATAGGCTGATTAACAGGGGAATGCGGCGAAGCCGAATCAAAACTCGGATGATATATAATTGGCGTCGTCCATGATGGCCTGTAAATCCTTGATCATGATTTTATTACGTTGTTTGTCGATGACGCCTTCTTTTTTCCAGTGTTGCAGATGCTGGTTGACGACCTGGCGAACAGAACCGACCATGCGCGCCAGCACCTCATCGGAGAGACCATTAATCAGGTGTTGCTCATGCTCATTATCTTTTAGTCCCGTATACGATTTTATTTTATTGACGTTTTTTAAAATAATGCGACTGAGTCGCGTAACCGTATCGTACAAAGCGAAATCGGTAGTTTTATCTTCCTGTTCCCGCATTTTCTGCGCCAGATAGGGCATGAACTGACGATTCAGTTCCGGGTAGGTCCAGATCCATTCGCGCATTTTTTCAATGGGTACGGAAATAACCTTGATTTCTTCAAGCGGCGAATAGGTGACTTCATGGTAACGACCATCCAACAGGCTGATAATATCAAAACCATCGCCTGGATATAGCAGATCCAGCGTAATGCTGCGGCCGGTTTCGGGATTTGTGCGAATCAATTCGATGCGGCCTTCCAGTAGGAGGTAAAAGCGTTGCAGCAGTTGTTGTTTATCAATATATATTTTTTTGTGCCAGCGCTCCGCCCGGAAGTGACTGGTCATATCATTAACCAGTTTCTCAGGCAGTTGTGAAAAAAGGTGGGAATTTTGCACCAGTTTGGAGCTTAGCGGTACTGGCCTGGCATATTCCTTTTTATTTGGCATTGAGCAATGTCTGTTAAGTTAATGTTTGAAAATGCGTTAAAAGCGACAGCTTAATATGTCTGGCATACTAGTCTAGCACACTAATTTGCAGTGGGTTAAAAAATACTGGTTTATGGACTATTATAATGGCAATAAATAACAAAAGCTGTTTTACCGCCTGGCTATTATAGATCCTGCAAACTATCCGAATTTTCTCTAATTTGACGCGCGAGCTTTTTCTGATCAACGCCTTCCCGCAGGTCGATATCGCCGATTAAATCTTCCCGGATGTAAATGGATAAGGCGGCCAGTTGATCCATGATGATGTTGGCATCGCGTTCATTGACTTCATGGTCAAATGTTATTTTTGTAAATCTATCGACAAATTCTTCAAACTGGGTAAGCACCTCCGGGGAGGCGACAATGGCGAGTTTATGCGCCAGCATCCGTAGCCTGATTTTGTCTTTATTATCAATATCGCGGTTGATAATGACCTGTTCCAGATGGTCGATGAGTTGAATATAAATATCGGTTTTTAGCTCAATAAACTTGATATTTTCTTCTTTTTTTAATTCTACCTCAGTTTGCTTGTTGAGCAGTATCGCGGTGATCAACACAGTGATTATCGTGCCGAGTATTATCAACACGATTTCCTGAGAAAAAGGCGCTTGATCGGCAACGTGATAGGCATAGCGCAGAAACCAGTAGCCGCCGACAACCAGTACCGCGCTGAGCATCATGTAAAGTATATTTTCGCGTGAGAGTTTATCCATGCGCTATCTCTATTATCGGTGTTGCATTTGTTCCATAATAAAAAAGCCCCTGTTTCACGAATCAAACAGGGGTAAAAGGGTTTAGGGCCCAGTATAATCGTATTTATCCAGCTGTTTTCGCCTTTTTTACACGTAGCGCCAATAGCGTGATAAACCAGCCGTTCATGATAAGTTCAATGGCGATGAACAGGCCAATAATCCAGAGTCCGGTAGCGGGCCAGCCAAGAATGATAATCGCTGCAAGCACCAGGTCAACCAATCCAAGCAGAACAGGCAACACCCATTTCCATTGTTGACGCTGACACCTGATGGCGTGGTAAATGCGGGTAATACCAATAGCGGTGAATAGCGCCGCGAGCACCAGCGTCATGCCCTGAGACGCCGCGACCGGATCCCAGAAAATCAATCCGGCCGTGACAATATATAACAGTGCAATCAGAAAATGCTGGGCTTTACCAATCCATTTCTTTTCCTTTGACTGTACGCCCTGGATCAATTGCAGTACCCCTGCTGTACCGACCAGGATGCCAAAAAACAATACGCTCGCCAGCGTTAATACCACGGACATGACGATGCCAAGTGTACCGGCAATCAACATGAAGATACCCAGCGCCAACAACCATTTCCAGTTAACGGGTAGTTCATTTAAAATCGTATCCAGCGGATCTGTCTGCTGAATATCTTGTACGTTTTCCTTATTCATTTTATTACGCTCCTTTAAACGATTAAAAAGTAAACGGTTAAAAAGTCGCTTAACAGGCAGACTGATAAGCGACTTTTTGAGGTTTATTTTTTATCGTTAGCTTTGGCTTTGTTGGAATCAGCTGGTTTTTCCTTCTGTTCTGATTTTTTATCAATCAACTTTTTGAAGGAATCTTTTAGCTTACCATAGAGTCTTTCAACCACATTGCCGCCTTTGATTTCCTTTTTGAGCGCCTTGATTTGATCTTTTAGCGCATCGTACTCTACGCTGTCTTCATCGGTATAGCCCATCACGGTAGCAAATTTTAATTGTTCAGCGGCTGCGTCCAGCAGTTTTAAGGCTTTGTCTTTTTCTTTCTCCTTATCAAGATCAGCCGCCGCAATAATCATTGCTTCAGCGCGCACCAGCGATAGCGGAATAATGGACGCTTTTTCAACAACGGTGGATAAGCCGGTTGCAAGCGTTTCCAGAGCGCCTTCGCGGTTTTCCTGAAGTAGCAATTTGGTCGCCAGTTTGATGGCGTCTGGATAGGTCTGCATGGGCAAATACGCTGTGCGGGTTTCCATGTCATCACGCAATGGCAACAGGATAGCTCTGGCAGCCTGTACTTTTGAATCTTTTAACAGGTCTATCGCCAGATCAACCTGCGCCTTGACAGCGTCGCTTGTGCTCAATAACTGGGTCACCTGAACATCCGCTGCGATTGGAATCAAGCCCATGTCAGGGTCGGCGGCGAGCGCTACATCAAACTTTCCTGTGGCTTCCTGGAGCGCCTTAATAGCCTCCTTGTCTTTTCCCTCATTGATCAGTTGGGTGGCTTCAAGTACTTTTTTGAAACCCTCGCTCACGCCTTTGTTAACTTCTTCGAGTAAATCTTTTTGCGATTTTTGTTTATCCTGAACCGCCTTGTTATTTGCCTTATCCTGGGCGTTCTGCTTGTTGCTCTGTTTAGCCATCGTTGTATCTGTTGCTTTAGCGCCTGTTTGCGCTTCGGCTAGCACCGCTGGACTAACGGCAATCGTACTAATCAATAAAGCGCCCAATAGTGTTTTTGCTGTGTTTTTCATGTCTGTTTCTCCCTTGTTTGTTTTTTTATCACGCACACAAAACCATCGATTTAACAAATAAATCGTGCGTGATGGTCTATAATAAAAAGAACAGAGGCCTCGGAATTAAAACCCCTGTTAAAAGAAGGAAGGCCTGGCCGATATAGGTTGAGGCGACCAGACCCTCCGCTATCATCATGGATTATTTATCATCCACTTCCTCAAACTCTGCATCGACAACATCGTCGTCGTCAGAAGCGTTGCCAGCTGAGGCATCAGCGCCGGAAGCGCCGCTGGATCCGCTTGAAGCCTGCGATTGCATAAAGGCGCTGGACGCCTCCTGCAAGGCTTGCGATTTGCTTTCAATGGCGGCCTTGTCGTCGCCCTTGATGGCTTCCTTGGCCTCGTCAATCGCAGTTTGTAGCTTCTGTTTCTCGCTTTCAGGTGCGTTTTCCCCCGCTTCTTCGAGCGACTTCTCAGCCAGATGAACCAGTTGATCCGCCTGGTTGCGTGCATCAATCAGTTCACGCTGTTTACGATCATCCTCGGCATGCGCTTCGGCGTCCTTGATCATTTTTTCGATCTCGGCTTCGGACAGCCCGCTGGAGGCTTTGATCTCTATTGCCTGTTCCTTGCCGCTGGCTTTATCCTTGGCCGATACCTTGAGGATGCCGTTAGCGTCAATGTCAAAGGTAACCTCAATCTGCGGTACGCCGCGTGGTGCAGGCGGTATATCGGTCAGGTTAAACTGACCCAGCGATTTATTGTCTTTCGCCAGCTCACGCTCACCCTGTAACACATGCACGGTCACGGCCTGCTGGTTGTCTTCCGCTGTCGAGAACACTTCCGACGCCTTGGCTGGAATCGTGGTGTTCTTTTCGATCAGCTTTGTCATTACGCCGCCCATGGTTTCGATACCCAGAGACAAAGGCGTTACATCTAACAACAACACATCGTTGACATCGCCTGCAAGCACCGCCGCCTGGATTGCTGCGCCCATGGCGACTGCTTCGTCCGGGTTGACATCCTTGCGCGGTTCTTTGCCAAACAGCTCTTTAACCGATTCCTGAACCTTGGGCATGCGGGTTTGACCGCCAACCAGAATCACATCAGTGACATCGGATTTGGATAGACCGGAGTCCTTCAACGCCATTTCGCAAGGCTTTGTGGTGCGTTTAATCAGATCTTCAACCAACGACTCCAGCTTGGAGCGCGTAACCTTGATATTTAAATGCTTTGGCCCGGAGGCGTCAGCTGTAATATATGGCAGGTTGACTTCGGTCTGTTGTGCTGAAGACAACTCGATCTTGGCTTTTTCTGCAGCTTCCTTGAGACGTTGCAAGGCCAGCGGATCGTTATGCACATCTACGCCGGAATCCTTCTTGAACTCATCCGCCAGATAATCCATCAGGCGCAAATCAAAATCTTCACCGCCGAGGAATGTGTCGCCGTTGGTAGACAACACTTCAAACTGCTTTTCGCCATCAACGTCGGCGATTTCGATAATCGACACGTCAAAGGTGCCGCCGCCGAGGTCGTAAACCACCACTTTCTGGTCAGCCTTGCTGGATTTGTCAATACCGTAAGCCAGCGCTGCTGCAGTTGGCTCATTAATGATGCGTTTGACTTCCAGTCCGGCTATGCGGCCGGCGTCCTTGGTTGCCTGACGTTGTGAATCATTAAAGTAGGCGGGCACAGTGATGACCGCTTCTTTTACTTCTTCGCCCAGATAGGCTTCCGCATCCTTTTTCAGTTTTTGTAATATGCGCGCAGATACTTCCGACGGCGATATTTTCTTGCCTTCGACTTCTACCCAGGCGTCGCCATTGTCCGCCTTGATGATTTTATAGGGCACCATTTCGATGTCCTTCTGGACAGTATCTTCATCGTATTTGCGGCCAATCAAACGCTTGATTGCAAATAAGGTTTTTTCAGGATTGGTGACTGCCTGACGCTTAGCAGGCTGACCCACCAATACCTCGTTTTCCGTATACGCGACAATTGATGGCGTGGTGCGATCGCCTTCCGCGTTCTCAATAACTTTAGCCTGATCGCCTTCCATTACTGCGACGCAGGAGTTTGTCGTACCTAAATCTATGCCAATAATTTTAGCCATGTTAATGACCTCCTTAATTCTGTGATTGAGGCGTTTGTATCAGCATGATCCAAACGCCTCTATGTAAACTGATCAAAACTGATCTTGATATTCTGATGCGAATTTTATTGTTTCATGATTCGCATTAATGTCAGCTAGCTGTCAGTTTTATGCTTTAGTGTTATTTTTTACTATTGATTAATAGGCCGTACCAAAATGTGGGTCGACATCATTCATTAGTCTCGGTAATTGAGCGAGCAGGTGAATGGTGAAAATGGGCCCATACGGGAACAGCTTATACAAATGTTTTTTACCGCCTTTATCTTTGAAGGCTTTTATCAGGACGCGATACACGCGGTAAGCCTTTATTGCTTCTTTGGCGCTAAGTTGACCATAGGGACATTTTTCGGTAATGGTGTCTTCGTCTTCCTCACAATCATGATTACGCACGCAATCGATATATTCCCAGTAGTCTTTTTGACCCAGATAATGAGGCGCTTTTGATTCGCAACAATTTTCATAAAAGTCAAACAGGAAGTTAATGACTTCCCAGTGTTCATCGCCTAGTTCAATATTGACTTCTTCCGCATTATGCTTAATCCGCTCCACTAAATCTTCGCGCGGCGTATCGCGCACAATGTCGGCGGGTGAATATTCTGCGGGTGGTAAAATAACCGGCGCAAGCGTATCAAGCAAAAAGTCCAGTTTTTCATTTCCTATGCTCATGTGTATCTCCTTTGTGTTAATTGCAAATAAAGCGAACCATGGCTTAGCCCGGCTCACTCACCAAAATTTCTGAAGTAATGTTTAAGAGAATGATATGGAAAAGATGATTACAAGAATGTCAGTTAAATGACGCTTATGATTAATTTTTAAAAATAATGTCGCGTGTCTTTGTTGAGTTACTTGAGGTGCCCTATACTGAGTCATTACAGAGTGTTTGTTTATTTAAAAAGGCTGGGTTCACACGAACGATAAAAAAATGAATCATAAATCAGCACAAACATCGGTCGATAAAGACTGGTATCTACAGGACGTAGGCTCCATTCTCGCCCATTTCAAGGTAAGCGCGGATCAGGGCTTGTCATCGTCTCAGGCGCGCAAAAGACACCAGCAGTACGGTCCAAACAGCATTCAATCGGCGGGACAACGGAGCATCTGGCAATTATTGCTAGCCCAGTTTATGGATTTCATGATTCTGGTGTTAATCGCGGCGGCGATTATTTCCGGTATTTTTGGCGATCTCACGGACACGCTGGTCATTCTGGTTATTGTATTTTTGAACGCCATTATTGGCTTTATTCAGGATTACCGCGCCGAAAAGGCGCTTGAAGCGTTGCGGAAAATGGCGGCGAATTCCGCCAGGGTGCGTCGCGATGGCGAGTTAATCACAATACCGGTCGAACAGCTTGTTCCGGGCGATATCGTGATTCTTGAAGCAGGTAATATCATTCCCGCGGATCTCAGGCTGATTGAGGTAGCCGATTTTCAGGTGGATGAAGCGCCCTTGACGGGCGAGTCGGTTGCTATCAGTAAAACCACACAAGCGTTGCCCGGCAAGGTTCATGCGCTGGGCGACCAGATCAATATGGCCTTCAAGGGTTGCATTGTAACGAAAGGGCGCGCCAGTGGCGTCTGTGTTGCGATAGGAATGGATACCGAATTCGGCAAAATCGCCGCCTTGCTGCAAAAAGATACGGACAATAAAACGCCGCTGCAGCATCGGCTAACGCGCTTTAGTAAACGCCTTTCGCTGATTATTCTGGCAGTGAGCGCCTTGGTGTTTGCACTGGGTTATCTCAGGGGAGAACCGCCGGTTTTAATGTTTTTGACGGCGGTCAGCCTCGCAGTCGCCGCGATACCGGAAGCCTTGCCAGCTGTCATCACCGTCTCTCTGGCGTTTGGCGCAAAACGCATGGTGAAATCAAATGCGTTGATTCGGCGTTTGCCTGCTGTTGAGGCGCTTGGTTCGGTCACCACGATTTGCTCGGACAAGACCGGCACCTTGACGCAAAACCGTATGTCTCTGGAAAAAATCCTGATCGCAGGAAAATCATACAACACATTTCCTGAAGCAAATGACGCAACGAATGACGACAATGAAGACTTTTGGCGTTTACTGGGCGCAGCGCTCGCTCTGAATAATGATATTGAGATTGACGGAGATGGAAAGCTGTTGGGAGAACCGACAGAAATTGCCTTGTATCTGGCCGCCCAACAGTCAAACTATCAAAAGCCTGAACTATCCAGAACCATGCCGCGAATCGGCGAGATTGCCTTTACATCCGAACGCAAGCGGATGACAACCGTGCATCGTGTTTTGCAAAGTTTACAAGGCGCCAAAGCAGAAAAGCCGGAAATCATTGCCTTCACCAAAGGCGCGCCGGAAGTCATTCTTGACTTATGTGAAGATAGCCTGGGCGAAAATGGTCGCCAGCCTTTGCATAAAAAATCGATTCGGCAGGCTGTCGAGCAACTCGCGCAACAAGGCTACCGGGTATTGGCGGTTGCCTATCGTGAATGGAACAATTTAACGCCAAATGAACTTAAAATTGAAGCAAACAACATAGAACAATCTTTGTCTTTTATTGCGCTACTTGCTTTGATTGATCCGCCGCGGGAAGGCGCACAGGAAGCGGTAGCGATGTGTCGCAGCGCTGGCATTACGCCAGTGATGATCACGGGCGATCATCCCGCAACTGCATTGGCGATCGCCAAACGTCTCGGAATAGCCGCAGAACAGGATAAAGTAATGGGCGGTGAACAACTGGCGCAATTATCTGATGCTGAATTAAAACAGGCCGTGCTGGAGACCGCCGTTTACGCCAGGGTTAATCCGGAACAGAAAATCCGGATTGTCGAGTCATTACAGTCGCATCATCAATTCGTAGCGATGACCGGCGATGGCGTGAATGATGCGCCCGCATTGAAAAAAGCGGATGTTGGCGTTGCGATGGGCAAGGTGGGAACCGAGGTGGCGCGTGAGGCGGCGCAACTTGTTCTGCTGGACGATAATTTCAAAACCATCGTGGTTGCGGTGCGCGAAGGTCGGCGGATTTTTGACAATATTCGTAAATTCATCAAATACACCATGACCAGCAACACCGGCGAAATCCTGACGCTGCTCCTGGCGCCCTTGCTGGGGATGCCTATCCCACTGTTGCCAATTCATATACTGTGGATTAATCTGCTGACCGATGGTCTGCCGGGACTGGCTCTGTCAGCAGAACCAGCGGAAAGAGGCGTGATGCAACGACCGCCGCGACCCGCGAGTGAAAGTATTTTTGCACATGGCATGTGGCAACATATGATCTGGGTGGGCTTGTTAATCGCTGTTTTGTCGCTCTCTTCGTTTGCATGGATGAATATAAGCAGTTCAACACATTGGCAAACCATGGTGTTTACCACTCTGACGTTTGCACAGTTGGCGCACGTGATGGCGATCCGTTCGGAACGGGACTCACTATTCACTCTCGGAATATTAACAAACCGGCCCTTGTTGATAGCCATCATGCTAACCGTCGCTTTACAATTGATGGTGATTTATACGCCTTTTCTGCAAACCTTGTTTAAAACCCAGGCATTGACCTTGCTGGAACTGGGCGTCTGCTCGGCGCTTGCCTGTGTCGTTTTGATTGCCGTTGAAATAGAAAAATGGCTGGTGCGGCGCGGCGTGCTTTATC
>JANTHA010000060.1 GCA_024762625.1 Thiotrichaceae bacterium | reverse complement strand
AATATTACTCATGCCACTGAGTATTCCTGTTGCGTTTTGTGTTGCGTTGCTTGCCGCCACTGCTAACCTCTATGTCTTAGTTAACTAAAGACTCTATTTAATCCTGCACCTGTCCGCCAGCAGCTTCGATTGCCTGTTTGGCGCCTTTTGTAACCCTGATGCCTTTCAAAGTTACCGCCTTATCCAGCTCGCCTGACAGCATCACTTTTACCGACAAGGTGTTTTTTGTCACCAGATTAGCCGTTTTCAAAGCATTCAGATCAATTACATCTGCATCCACTTTAGCCAATTCATGCAGACGAATCTGCGCACAGCTGCGGCCAACGCGTGAACTAAAACCGACTTTTGGAAGACGGCGTTGTAAAGGCATCTGCCCGCCTTCAAAACCAACTTTATGAAAACCGCCAGAACGTGACTTTTGACCTTTATGGCCACGCGCACAGGTTTTACCCCAGCCAGAGCCTATTCCGCGACCAACGCGTTTACGGTTACTTTTACTGCCATCTGCAGGTTTTAATGTATTCAAATTCATTGCTTTATACTCTTAATAGCACTCTTAATAGCTTTCTAAATAGCTAAAGACCAAGCTGCTGAAAGAACAAAATCATACTTCTTCTATGTGTAACATATAAGAAATCTTATTCATCATGCCACGGTTCTCGGGCGTATCGGCTACCGTTACCGGGTTATGCATTTTTCGTAATCCCAGACCACGAGCGCAGCTTTTATGTGATTTCAATCGGCCGTTCATGCTTCGCACCATTGTAAGCCTGACTTGACCCTGTTTTTTAGATTCAGCCATGATTAACCTCTGATCTCTTCTACCGTTTTACCACGTTTAGCAGCAACACTTTCGGGCGAAGTCATTTCCGCCAAACCTTTGATAGTTGCGCGCACCACATTGATCGGGTTGCGCGAGCCAACGCATTTAGCCAGAACATTTTTGACTCCAACCACTTCAAAAACAGCCCGCATAGCGCCACCCGCGATAATGCCGGTACCTTCCGAGGCAGGCTTCATAAAGACATGAGCTGCGCCATGACGCGCATTAATTTCATACTGCAAGGTATCATCTACTAAAGCGACATTAACAATATTTTTACGCGCTTTTTCCATAGCTTTCTGGATCGCAACAGGCACTTCACGCGCTTTGCCGTAACCAAAACCTATACGGCCATTACCATCGCCAACCACAGCCAGTGCGGTAAATCCGAATACGCGACCACCCTTTACCACCTTAGCGACGCGATTAACATGAACCAGTTTTTCCTGTAATCCGTCAGTTGCTTTTTCTGTATTATCTGCTCTAGCCATTATCTTAAACCTTTAGAACTGTAGACCCGCTTCACGCGCAGCTTCTGCTAACGCCTTAACACGGCCGTGATATTTAAAGCCGGAACGATCAAACGCTACAGACTCAACACCTTTTTCTTTTGCGCGCTCAGCAACCATTTTACCTACTGCTGCAGCGGCATCCGCATTTCCTGTATAGGAAAGAGAATCACGCATATTCTTTTCAACAGTAGAGGCTGATGCGATTACTCGATTATCTTCACCAGAAATAATCTGAGCATAAATATGGCGGGAACTACGGTAAATTGAAAGACGATCAACGCCTAACTCACGCATTTTCATACGCGAACGTTTACCCCGACGAATTCTTGCTGTTTTCTTACTCATTGCAATTCTCTTTAACTACTTATATATAATCAACAAAATGCTAATTTCCAGACTAATTTACAAATTAGGTCTTTTTAGCTTCTTTGCGTATGATGCGTTCATCAGCATACTTCACACCCTTACCTTTATAAGGCTCTGGTGGACGATAGGCGCGAATCTCTGCTGCTGTCTGTCCTATTTTCTGCTTATCAATTCCACGTAGAATTATTTCTGTTTGACTTGGCGTTTCGACCGTAATACCTTCTGGTATATCATGCACAACAGGATGTGAAAAACCGAGCGTTAAATTAAGCTTGTTTCCCTGAGCCTGTGCGCGATAACCTACACCTACAAGCTCTAACTTTTTTTCAAAGCCGGTGCTTACGCCAGTCACCATATTACTGGCTAGGGCGCGCATGGTGCCAGCCATTGACCAGCCGTTCTTGTCAGCATCATTCTTTGGTTTAAAAGCAAGGACATTGTCTTGTTGTTCAATAACGACCGAATCATGCACCACATAATCAAAAGAACCTTTACTTCCCTTGATGGTAAGGTCTTGGCCATTGACATTAGCTTCTACCCCCGAAGGTAGTTCTACTGGCATTTTTGCAATTCTAGACATATCTATTCTTACCTGTAAATCCAGATGAATCAGGCTAACGCTTAACTCATTTGGTTATATAACGACTTAAAAACAACTTATTTTAGTAACTCAGCAATTTGCTACTCAGCTCAATTACTCTACGACGCAGAGCACTTCACCGCCCTGTCCCTCTGCTCGAGCAGCGCGATCACTCATTACGCCTTTCGAGGTTGAAATTATTGCGACGCCCAAACCAAGCATGACCGAAGGTAGTTCATCCTTGCCACGGAAGATACGCAAACCCGGACGACTTACACGCTTAATCGTGCTTATAACGGGTTTTCCATCAAAATATTTTAATGCAACTGTTGTTACAGGCTTGATATCTGAGGAAGTTTCAAATCCGGATATATAACCCTCATCCTTCAGAACATTTAAAATAGCCGTCTTCCTGGTGGACGCCGGGAATGCAACTTCTATCTTGTTAGCGCGTTGTGCATTTCGAATGCGCGTTAACATATCGGCTATTGGGTCACTCATACTCATAATAAAATTCCTAAACTTACCAGCTGGCTTTAGTTAAACCAGGGACATCACCCTGCATCGCAGTTTCACGCAATTTATTTCTACATAGGCCAAATTTACGATAAACGCCATGTGGTCTTCCTGTTAACACACAACGATTGCGCTGACGCACTTTGGAGCTATTCCTGGGAAGCTTCTGCAACGCATCGGTTGCCGCCATTACCTGCTCGAAGGTGCTACTAGGCGAACGAATAATTTCTTTCAGTTCTGCTCGTTTTTTGGCGTATTTTGCGACCAATTTGGTACGCTTTGCTTCACGCGCGATCATTGATTTTTTTGCCATGCCTTAAATTGTCCTATAATATCCCGTTAATTTTGTTTAAAAGGAAAATGAAATGCATCAAGCAAAGCCTTTCCTTCCTCATCGTTTTTAGCGGTTGTGGTTATTGCAATATCCAGACCGCGTAATTTGTCAATTTTATCGTAATCAATTTCAGGGAAGATGATTTGCTCATTAAAACCCATGCTATAATTTCCACGACCATCAAAGGAACGGGGATTCAATCCGCGAAAATCACGCACCCGTGGAATCGAAATGTTAATCAAACGATCCAGAAATTCATACATGCGTTCGCGACGTAAATTTACTTTACATCCAATTGGCCAGTTATCTCGAATCTTGAAGCCTGCAATCGACTTACGCGATAACGTTACCACCGGTTTCTGACCCGCAATCTTAGTCATATCATCGACTGCATGCTCAATCACCTTTTTATCACCTACGGCGTCTCCCAACCCCATGTTTAACGAGATCATGGTGATTTTTGGTACTTCCATGACATTCTTGTAACCTAACTTATCTTGCAGTTCTTTTACAATTGTCTCTTGATAATAACTTTGCAACCTGGACATTGTTTTACCTTAAATTAAATTCCTTAATCTGATAGTCATAATGATCTATGCTATCTTATTCGCCAATAACATGGCGGATACTTCAAGAACGCTATGCGCCTACAATTTCACCATCGGATTTGAAGTAACGCACCTTTTTTCCATCTTCAAGTATCTTGAAACCGACCCGATCGCCCTTACCTGTCGCCGGATTTACCAGCATTACGTTAGAGGCGTCAACAGCCATTTCCTTTTCAACGATGCCACCAGGAATACCCGCGTTAGGGTTTCCTTTCTGGTGTTTTTTAGCGATATTGATTCCCTGAATAATCAGTTTACCGTTAGATAATCTCTCAGTAACGTTTCCCTGACGACCTTTGTCTTTTCCGGCTATGACCACTACCTGATCATTTTTTACAATCTTGTTCATAACTCAACCTGTTTATCCTGACCGTGAGAAGTTATAGCACTTCGGGTGCTAGCGATATTATCTTCATGAAATTCTTATCACGAAGCTCACGCGTCACTGGCCCAAAAATACGAGTTCCTATCGGCTCAAGCTTTGAATTTAATAAAACAGCAGAATTGGTATCGAAACGGATAGCCGAACCATCATTACGACGTACGCCTTTTGCTGTTCTCACAACCACTGCATTGTAAACATCGCCTTTTTTAACTTTTCCACGTGGAATTGCTTCCTTGATACTGACCTTGATTATATCGCCAATACCTGCATAACGTCGGTGCGAACCGCCCAAAACTTTTATGCACTGTACACGCCGCGCACCACTATTGTCTGCAACGTTTAACTGTGTTTGCATCTGAATCATGTTCTTTTACCCATGTTCTTACTATTCAAATAACCATTCAAAGAAAGCAATTTCACTTAGTCTTAATGACCTGGCTGTTATTACCCTGACAAATCAGGATACGTTTTTCTCAACAATTTTTATCAAAGTCCAACTCTTGGTTTTTGATAAAGGCCGACACTCCTGAATCATTACAGTATCGCCTATATTGCATTCATTATTTTCATCGTGCGCATGGTACTTGGTAGATCGACGAACATATTTACCATATAAAGGATGACGCACCTTGCGTTCACCCAGAACCACGATGGATTTATCCATCTTGTTGCTAACCACCTGACCGATGACGCTACGCTCAACATTAGCTGTTTGTTCTGTCATGATCTTATCCTTCACCTGTTGAACCATTATTAGTCGAACGCATTTCATTCATAACCGTTTTAATACGAGCAATTTTGCGGCGTACTTTTTTCATATCCGAAGGACGATTTAACTGCCCTGTAGAACGTTGCATCCGTAAAACAAATTGCTCTTTTAAGCTTTCAATCAGTTCTTTTGACAACTCATCGACTGACTTTTGGCGCATTTCACTCGCTTTCATTACATCACCTGCCTGGAAACAAATACAGTTTTAACGGGTAATTTAGCTGCCGCCAAAGCAAATGCTTCACGCGCCAGTTCTTCAGTAACGCCTTCCATTTCATATAGAACCCGGCCTGGCTGGATCTGACATACCCAGTATTCAACATTACCCTTACCTTTACCCATGCGCACTTCCAATGGTTTACTGGTAATTGGCTTATCCGGAAAAACACGAATCCATATCTTGCCGCCACGTTTAATATGACGAGTCATCGCGCGACGCGCTGCTTCAATTTGTCTTGCAGTTATACGACCACGACCAACCGCTTTCAGACCATATTCTCCGAAGCTAACCTTGCTTCCCGTCGTCGCCAGTCCGCGATTTCTTCCTTTAAACTGCTTACGAAACTTAGTTCTTTTAGGCTGTAACATCTCAGACCTCTATCTCTTTTTCTTGGCTGCTGAGCCAGAATTATTTTGCTTTTGCTCAAGATCAAACACTTCGCCTTTATAAATCCAGACCTTGATGCCAATAACGCCATATGTGGTATGCGCCTTGGCCGTTGCATAATCGATATCGGCGCGCAGAGTATGAAGCGGCACACGACCTTCACGATACCATTCGGTGCGCGCTATTTCTGCGCCATTCAAACGACCACCACAGCTAATTTTCACACCTTCGGCGCCAAGACGCATTGCGTTGCCTACCGCACGCTTCATCGCGCGACGAAACATAATTCGACGCTCAAGTTGACTGGCGATACTTTCCGCCACAAGCTTTGCATCCAGTTCAGGCTTACGAATCTCTTCAATATTCACCTTAACATTATTCGGATGAAGCTCCATCATTCGGGCTGTTTCGGTGCGTAGACGCTCAATATCCTCGCCTTTCTTACCAATAACCACACCAGGACGCGCCGTGTGAATCGTCACAAAGGCAGACTTGGCAGGACGCTCTATCTGAATACGGCTTACATTTGCATGTTTAAGCTTCTCCTCAAGATAAGTGCGCACTGCAATATCGCGATGCAGAAAATCCGCATAATCACGACCTTCCGCATACCATTTAGAACGCCAGTCAGCGGCGATACCAAGACGAAAACCTACTGGATGTATCTTTTGACCCATTATCTAAACCTCAAATTTCGCCATCGCCAACGGAAAGAGTAATATGACTCGTCCGTTTCAGAATACGATTAGCGCGACCCTTTGCTCGTGGTCGCAAGCGTTTCATAGTTGGCGCCTGATCAACCATCACCTGAGTAATTGATAGTTCATCAATGTCCGCACCTTCGTTGTGTTCTGCATTTGCAATGGCGGAATCCAGAATCTTTTTCATCATCGCCGAAGCTTTCTTCTGACTAAAGGACAGAACCTCAAGCGCCTTATCAACAGGCAAGCCACGCACCTGGTCAGCGACCAGTCGCGCCTTTTGAGGCGAAATACGGGCGAATCTTAATTTTGCAGTTACTTCCATCACTAAACCTTAAACCTATTACCTGGATTTCTTGTCTGCAACATGGCCGCGAAACATACGAGTTGGTGAAAATTCACCCAACTTATGTCCAACCATGCGCTCATTCACCAACACGGGAACATGTTGACGACCATTATGTACTGCGATTGTCAAACCAACCATTTCAGGCACCACCATGGAACGACGCGACCATGTTTTAATCGGCTTTCGATCATTTGTTTCTACAGCCTTAAATACTTTCGCCATCAGATGATGATCAACGAATGGACCTTTTTTTAACGAACGTGGCACCGTAATTACCTCTTGTTTCTGCGACGAACAATCAACTTGTCTGTTCGTTTGTTTTTACGTGTCTTGAATCCCTTGGTCGGCATGCCCCATGGCGACACAGGATGTCGACCACCTGACGTTTTACCTTCACCGCCACCATGGGGGTGATCAACCGGGTTCATGACAACGCCTCGAACCGTAGGACGGATTCCGCGATGGCGACTTGCGCCCGCCTTACCCAGTTTAACCAAACCATGCTCAGAGTTGCTTACCTCGCCAACTGTCGCACGACAATCAGCAAGCACTTTTCTCATCTCACCGGAACGTAGGCGTAAAGTAGCATAACGACTATCGCGAGCTATTAATTGTGCCGACGTGCCTGCGCTGCGAGCCATTTGCGCGCCTTTACCGGGTTTCATTTCCACACAATGAATGACTGTTCCAACCGGCATATCACGAAGCTTCATTGCATTTCCTGCTGCGATGGGTGCTTCTTTCCCTGACATAACACGGTCATCTGCACGCAAACCTTTCGGTGCAATAATATAGCGGCGCTCGCCATCGGCATATTTAAGCAACGCAATATTAGCTGTGCGGTTTGGATCGTATTCAATATGCTCAACTGTAGCAGGAACACTATCTTTATCGCGTTTAAAATCAATTAAACGATAGTGCTGCTTGTGACCACCGCCAATATGACGCGTTGTGATGTGTCCATTATTATTGCGGCCGCCAGATTTACTTTTCTTTTCAAGCAATGCCTTGTGCGGCTTACCTTTATGCAAATCCTTGTTAATCACCCGAACCTGATGTCTACGGCCCGGCGATGTTGGTTTCATTTTTACAATAGCCATAACTTATCCCTCAGCCGCAACATCCAGAGACTGGCCTTCGGCTAGTCGCACATATGCTTTTTTCCAGTCCTTACGCTTTCCCTGCCTTCTACCAAAGTTCTTTTTTTTCCCTTTGACATTGACAGTACGAACATCCGCAACTTCCACCTCAAACAAGGTCTGAATTGCTTTTTTAATATCCCGCTTAGTCGCATCAACGGCAACCTTGAAGGTATGTATATTTGCATCGGAACCAGAAACTGCTTTTTCTGTCACATGCGGCCCATAAACCACATGATATATTTTTTCCGCACTTGTAACTGATTGACTCATGACAACCACTCCTGCACCTTATCAATAGCCGCTGATGTAATAATCACCTTGTCATGCGCAACCAGACTTACCGGATTCAAACCAGATACATTCAATGTTTCACAATGAGGAATATTACGCGCTGACAAAATTACATTACTATCGTCTTCTTCGCTGATCAGTAATACATTGTTAGCATTTAACTTATCCAGCTGCGCCTGCATTGCTTTGGTTTTAGGCTCTTTCACACCAAAATCATCGACAATAATCAGCGACTCGGAACGCACTAGCTCAGAAAAGATGGAGCGCATCGCCGCGCGATACATTTTCTTATTCAGCTTTTGCGAATAGTCCCTAGGACGCGCAGCAAATGTTACACCGCCCTTTCTCCAAATGGGTCCACGAGAGGTTCCCGCACGAGCACGACCTGTTCCTTTCTGACGCCAGGGCTTTATACCGCCACCGCTTACATCGGATCGATTTTTTTGCGCTTTTGTCCCAGATCTTCCAGCAGCCATATAAGCCACTACGGCCTGGTGAATCAGCGACCCATTATAATCTCTGGCAAATACCGCATCATCCAGTGTGACTGCCTTGCCTTCTGCATTTTTAACTTTCATAGCATACTACCCCTGAGCCTTGACAGCAGATTTAACAAGCACATTTCCGCCTTTTGCACCAGGCACAGCGCCTTTGACCAGCAACAAATTTCTTTCGGGATCAACACTCACAACACTCAGATTCTGAGTAGTCTGACGAACAACACCCATATGGCCTGACATCTTCTTTCCTTTAAACACGCGTCCAGGCGTCTGGTTCTGACCAATTGATCCCGGCGTTCTGTGATTAATAGAGTTACCGTGAGTGGCGTCTTTGCCAGCAAAATTGTAACGCTTCAAAACGCCAGCATAGCCTTTACCTATGGTGGTTCCGGTCACATCGATTTTCTGACCCGCTTCAAACATATCCACTTTAAGCTCAGAACCCAGCTCATAGCCATCAACCGAATCCACACGCGACTCGCGAGTAAAACTCCCTGCTTCCACGGAAGCCTTGGCAAAATGACCAGCTTCAGGTTTACTAACCCTGGAGGCTTTTCTAGCACCCACAGTCAGCTGCACAGCATTATATCCATCGCTCTCAACGGTCTTAATTTGAGAAATGCGGTTTGGCAACATCTCCAGTACTGTAACCGGCGTAGCAGAACCATCTTCATTGTATATCCGGGTCATTCCAACCTTTGAACCCAGTAGACTGATTGCCATTTGGCCACCTCTTGAAATCAATAATATATCTCTTCTTACATAATCGCCTTACAGCATCGTGTAAGCATTGAGATACAATAAAAATATTACTTCCTAGTAAAAATCGGCCCGACTCTCATTACATGCTTTACATGAAATCGAGTGCCGAGCCGAAGAAAGGCGCGCATTATGCCAGATAATCTGGCGTTAGGGAACTCCAATATTCAACTTTTCTTATTTAATTTCCGCACTAAAAAAACCGCACTCAAAACAAATAAAAATAGCCAACATTATACAGCCCGCCTTGTCATATTTTACTTATAAGCCACCTATGTCAACTTAATCTGAACATCAACGCCTGTCGCGAGATCCAGCTTCATTAGCGCATCCACAGTTCGATCTGTTGGTTCTACGATATCCATTAACCGCTTGTGTGTGCGAATCTCATATTGGTCTCGCGCATCTTTATTCACATGCGGCGAGACAAGAATCGTAAACCGCTCCTTGCGTGTTGGCAAAGGAATTGGGCCCTTTACTCTTGCACCGGTGCGCTTTGCTGTTTCGACGATTTCCCTCGCTGAACGATCAATCAATTTATGATCAAATGATTTCAGACGAATTCGGATTTTTTGACCTGCCATAGTAATTACTCTATATGATTAAACAGTTACTCTATAATCTTGGACACAACGCCCGCACCCACGGTGCGACCGCCTTCGCGAATCGCAAAACGCAGACCGTCTTCCATCGCTATCGGGTTGATCAGGGTGACGGTCATCTTGACGTTATCACCTGGCATAACCATTTCCGTACCCTCTGGAAGATCCACAGCGCCGGTTACGTCAGTGGTTCTGAAATAGAACTGCGGACGATAGCCATTAAAGAATGGCGTGTGACGACCACCTTCATCTTTTGAAAGCACATAGACTTCTGCTTCAAACTTGGTGTGCGGCGTGATTGAACCTGGCTTACATAAGACCTGACCGCGCTCAACTTCTTCACGCTTGGTGCCGCGCAGCAGTACGCCCACGTTGTCGCCCGCCTGACCTTCGTCAAGCAGCTTGCGAAACATTTCAACGCCGGTACAGGTGGTTGTCTTGGTGTCGCGTATGCCTACGATTTCAATGTCGTCGCCCACATGGATAATACCGCGCTCAATACGAC
>JANTHA010000059.1 GCA_024762625.1 Thiotrichaceae bacterium | reverse complement strand
CGCCCACCCTTCTTGTCAAGATCAACATCCCTAGTCTCCATTATTTTTATAATTATCAGTACTTTTCAGGTAGTCGGTTTGCTGCATAATTACAGAGTAAATTAAGCGACGACCAACATAGTAAGGCAAATAATCTCACAAGGTCGCTTAACACAGACTTAACTTAGGTTGCCTAAAAATAAAAGCCGGTGAAAATAGTCTATTGATCTAACTGAAATACTTCGTGCAGAGTTCTTACCGCCAGCTCAAGGTATTTTTCATCGACCACCACTGACACCTTGATTTCTGATGTCGAGATCATCCGGATATTGATATTTTCTTTCGCCAGCGCCTCAAACATCTGGCTGGCGACGCCGGCATGGGAGCGCATGCCGCCGCCGATAATGGACACCTTCGCAATCTTGTCATCGCCAGTACAATCTTTCGCACCCAGCTCCCTGGCCGTGTCGCAAAGTATCTTTTTAGCTTGTTCATAATCATTGCGGTGCACCGTGAAGGTAAAATCGGTTGTGCCATCCGAACCGATATTCTGCACAATCATGTCCACCTCGATATTGGCGTCTGAAATTGGCCCGAGTATTTTATAGGCGACGCCAGGCTGATCAGGCACCCCCGTTATGGTTAATTGCGCTTCGTCTTTATTAAACGCGACGCCGCGAACCAGTACTTCTTCCATTATGTCTTCCTCACGCGTTACCAGCGTACTCTTTCCGTCATCGCCTTCATCAAAACTGGATAAAACGCGAATCGGCATATCATATTTATGAGCAAATTCGACCGCGCGAATCTGCAAAACCTTTGATCCCTGACTGGCCATCTCCAGCATTTCTTCCAGCGCCAGCTTCGGGATGTGTTTTGCTTCCGGCACCATGCGCGGATCAGTCGTGTAGACGCCATCCACATCCGTGAAAATCTGACATTCATCCGCCTCCAGCGCTACCGCCAGCGCAACGGCTGTGGTGTCTGAGCCACCCCGTCCCAGCGTAGTAATATTGCCATGCTCATCCACGCCCTGAAAGCCGGCGACAACAACGACTTTGCCATCGGCCAAATCCTGTTTGATCTGGCTGCCGTCAATATTGCTGATGCGCGCCTTGCAGTAGGCGTTATCCGTCATTACCCGCGCCTGAGCGCCGGTGTAGGAACGCGCGGGACAGCCTTGCGCTTCCAGCGCCAGACTCAATAAGCCAATCGTGACCTGTTCACCAGTGGATAAAACAACATCCTTTTCCCTCGCCGATCCGCCTGGATTGATTTCGTTAATCAGCTCAACCAGTTTATTTGTTTGACCAGACATGGCGGACACCACGACAACGACTGAGTCGCCGCGATCATGATAACGAATGACGCGCTTGGCAACCTCTTTAATTCGCTCCGGCGATCCCACCGAAGTACCGCCATACTTTTGTACAATTAACTTAGACATCAAATTTTCTCTTCAACCCAACTTACAACCGAGTCAAGCGCGGCTGGCAGCGCATCAGGATTATTGCCGCCGCCCTGGGCCATGTCAGGTCGGCCTCCACCTTTGCCATCAATCTGGCTTGCCACATGCTGGAGCAAGTCGCCAGCCTTGATTGCGGACGTCTCCCCCTTGGTAACACCCGCCACCAGACTGACCTTGTTATTTTTAACGGTAGCTAAAACTACCGCCGCCTTTCCCAGCTTGTTTTTAAGCTGATCAACCGTATCCCTCAAGGACTTTGGATCAACATTCTCCAGTTTTGCCGCGAGCACCTTGATGCCGCTCACGTCAACCGCCTGAGAGGCCAGATCCGAACCTACCTGTGACGCCAGTTTTTGCTTGATTTGCTCCAGTTCCTTTTCCAGTGAACGCGACTTTTCAAGCACCTGCGCCAGTTTATTCTCAACATCCATCGGTGTAGATTTAAGCCGTTGCGAAATATTATCCAGTTGCGCAGTACAGCTTTCCATCCAGTCGATTGCTGTCTCTCCCGTGACCGCCTCAATACGTCTTACACCCGCAGCCACGCCGCCTTCGCTGATAATTTTGAACAAGCCGATATCGCCAGCGCGCTTCACATGAACGCCGCCGCACAGCTCGGTGGAATAACCAATGTTGACGACGCGCACCTGGTCGCCATATTTTTCGCCAAATAAGGCCATCGCGCCTTGTTTAATCGCATCTTCCATACTCATGACATCCGCCCTGGCCTCGGCGTTATGACGAATCTCTTGATTGACCATTTTTTCAACAGCAACGATTTGTTCGCGCGTCATGGGCTCCGGATGGGAGAAATCAAAACGCAATTTTTCTGGCAACACCAATGAGCCTTTCTGCTCAACATGATCTCCCAGCACTTCACGCAGGGCCTTGTGCATCAAATGTGTTGCCGAATGGTTCAATATAATCGCCTGACGGCGCGCCTCATCCACTTTGGCGAGCAGTCTGTCACCGGTTTTAAGGCTACCTGTCGCCATAACGCCATAATGGATAAATACGCTACCCTGTTTTTGGGTATCCTTGACTTCAAAACGATTGCCATCCCTTTCAAGCCAGCCGGTATCGCCCACAGGGCCGCCCGACTCGGCGTAAAATGGCGTTGATTTGAGTATAACCTGGCCTTGTTCGCCTTCATTTAGCACATCAACTGGCTGCCCTTTCACAAACAGCGATTCAACCTCGACCTCATCGCGTGTTTTGTCGTAACCGCTAAAGTCAGTCGCGCCTGAAACATTCAGTTTATCGGTGTAGTCGGTATCGAACTTTCCAGCAGCTCTGGCTCGTTCGCGTTGCTGCTGCATGGCTTTTTCAAACCCGGTTTCATCCAGTCTGAGATTTTGCTCACGCGCAATATCCGCCGTAAGATCGACCGGAAAACCGTAAGTATCATACAGTTTGAAGACCACATCGCCAGGAATTGTATCCCCGTTTAAATCGGCAATCGCTTCATCCAGTATTTTCATGCCCTGTTCCAGGGTTTCGGCAAATCGCTGTTCTTCCTTTAACAGGAGCTGTTCCACTTTTTCTTCAGCTTTGGCTAACTCTGGATAAGCGTCCCCCATTTCATCAACCAGCGGTTTTACGATTTTATGGAAAAACGGCTCATTCAATCCAAGCTTATGCCCATGACGCGCCGCGCGACGAATGATTCTGCGCAACACATAGCCGCGACCTTCGTTGGAAGGAACCACGCCATCGACAATTAAAAAGGAACAGGAACGGATATGATCGGCAATAACCTTGAGCGATGCGTTTTCAAGATCATCCACGCCCGCCAGATCAGCAATGAACTTCAATAAATTCTGGAACAGGTCAATATCATAATTGCTATGTCCGCCCTGTAAAATGGCGGCAAGACGCTCCAGCCCCATACCGGTGTCAACCGATGGCTTGGGCAATGGCGTCATTTGACCGTCTTTGGAACGGTTATACTGCATGAACACCAGGTTCCAGATTTCGATATAGCGATCGCCATCTTCTTCCGGCGTACCCGGCGGCCCTCCCCAGATATGTTCACCGTGGTCATAAAAAATTTCGGTGCAGGGACCACAGGGACCGGTATCGCCCATCGCCCAGAAATTATCGCTTTCGTATTTTTTACCGGGCTTGTCGCCGATGCGGCTAAAACGCTCTTTGGGTACGCCGATCTTGTTTAACCAGATATCGGCGGCCTCCTGATCGTCTTCATAGACTGTCACCCAGAGTTTTTCAGGCGGCAATCCCGCCACTTCAGTCAGATATTCCCAGGCAAAAGCGATGGCGTCTTCCTTGAAATAATCGCCAAAACTGAAATTACCAAGCATTTCAAAAAAAGTGTGGTGACGCGCCGTATAGCCGACATTCTCCAGATCATTATGCTTGCCGCCAGCGCGCACGCAACGCTGGGAAGATGTCGCGCGCGTATAGGGACGTTTGTCTTCACCCAGAAATACATCCTTGAATTGCACCATGCCGGCATTGGTAAACAATAGCGTCTTATCATTTCCTGGTATCAATGAACTGGAAGGAACCACCTCATGACCCTTGCCTGCGAAATAATCCAGAAAGCTCTGGCGAATTTCAGCAGTCGTCATGAAGGTTTTTTGATTGGATGACATGTTCGGCTCTGAATTTTATACAAAGTCGCTATTGTCTATGTATGGCGGGGTAGTTTCAAGAAATAGATATAGATTTCTTGGCGATGCAAAGCGGTTACGCTTTCGTTAAATCGCCTCAATAACATTGAGACTTTCTGAATAGATACACTTTGCCAACATCAATCCACAACAGCGCGAATAACTTCGCCATCAAAACCACGGCTCGCCAGAAAACGCATGCGCCTGGCCTTTTCCTTGGAATCCATCGCCGCATTGCTGGATTCAGCGCCGTTTTCTGCTTCACCAGCTTCACCAGCAAAGACTTTCGCAGCACCATATTTTTTTTCAAGTTGCTCAATAGCCAGTGAACGCCAGTTAAAATCATTCTCCTGCATCACCGCCTTCATCGCCGCTGTGATTTTCGAACCTGCAATACCGCGGCGTCTCAAATCACTTGCAATTTTATGCGGTCCTTGCCCACGAAGAATCCGGGAGCGAACAAAACTTTCAGCAAAACGTTGTTCATTCAGATAGTTATTCTGCTCCAGTTCATCCAGCAACTTTTCAAGATCAACATCCTCAGAAAATGCCTTGCGTCTCAGTTTATTATAAATTTCCTGACGCGAATGCTCACGCATGGCAAGCGAATAAATCGCGGAATTCAAGCAACGGGAATAATTATCCCGTTTACTGAATTCTGACTTTGCCATTTTGCTGCTCGCTCCCAGTGACAAGACTACTTAATTATTTTTTCAGATGCCGCTTTTGATCCCGCTTTTGATGTCGTCCTTGATGCAGACTTTGTTGTGGCATCAGCATCTTCCTGATCTTCAATTTTATCCTTTTCGCCTTTGGCAGGCATCAGCTTCTCGCGAATGGCCGCTTCCAGCTCTTCTGCAACTTCTGGGCGCTCTTTCAAATAGACGCCTGCATTATCCTTGCCCTGGCCAATTTTTTCACCTTGGTAGCTATACCATGCGCCCGCTTTGTTAACCAGATCCTCCTGTACGCCCAGATCCAGCAGTTCGCCGACATGGGAAACGCCTTCGCCGTAGCGAATTTCAAATTCGGCTTGCTTGAATGGCGGCGCCATTTTGTTTTTGACCACCTTGACGCGGGTGCTGTTGCCAATTATTTCATCGCCTTTTTTAAGTGCGCCAATGCGGCGGATATCCAGCCTTACCGAGGCGTAGAATTTAAGCGCATTACCACCGGTTGTGGTTTCCGGACTGCCAAACATGACGCCGATTTTCATGCGGATCTGGTTAATGAAGATCACCATGGTATTGGAGCGCTTGATATTTGCGGTCAATTTACGCAATGCCTGAGACATCAGTCGCGCCTGCAAACCCATGTGCGAATCACCCATATCGCCTTCAATTTCCGCCTTGGGTGTCAGCGCGGCTACTGAATCCACGACAACCAGATCAACTGCGCCGGAGCGCACCAGCATGTCGGTTACTTCCAGAGCCTGTTCGCCTGTATCGGGCTGCGACACCAGAAGATCATCAATATTAACGCCCAGTTTTTCCGCATAGCCCGGATCCAGCGCGTGTTCCGCATCAATGAAGGCGGCTGTGCCGCCAGCCTTCTGGCATTCTGCAATTGCATGTAACGTCATGGTTGTTTTGCCGGAAGATTCAGGACCATAAATCTCGATCACCCGACCTTTTGGCAAACCACCGATGCCTAGCGCCAGATCCAGCGTTAACGAGCCAGTCGAAATCACATCAATATTGCGCGCTGCAGAGGTATCGCCCATACGCATTACCGTGCCCTTACCGAATTGCCTTTCTATCTGCCCCAATGCGGCGGCAAGCGCCTGTTTTCTTTGTTCATCCATTTTTAATGACCTTTTAATTAAATTATCGAGTTATTTGTATGGTACTGGAAGTAGTCCCTCAATTTGTGAGGGAGTCGAAAAATAATTATTTATTCGCTAGTTGTTTTATTATATAGCCAAAAGCGAACAATAGGCAAACATTATCATTTAACATCCTGCCCGTTTATCTTCTCAAGTATGCCGTTCAGACAATAATCCACCGACTGCGCTCGAATGCTATCGCGATCTCCGGAGAACAATCTGGTTTCTACACGCGCTGGCTTGCCGCGCAATTGCCAGGCAAAACAGACCGTGCCTACAGGTTTTTGTTTTGTGCCGCCTTGCGGACCCGCGATACCGCTGATAGCCACGGCAACATCGGCTGGCGAATGCTTTAATGCGCCTTCCGTCATTTCAGCGACAACCTGTTCGCTGACTGCGCCGAATTTATCCAGTGTTTTGCTAAGCACTCCCAACATTTCCCGTTTGGCCTGATTGCTATAGGTAACGAATCCTCGCTCAAAGACGTGAGAACTGCCGGGCAGATCAGTCATGGTTTTTGCAACCCAGCCTCCCGTACAGGATTCTGCGCTCACCAGCATAAAATTATTATTTTTTAAAAATTCTGAAACTTTTTTGCTTATTAAGGTCATAGACTTATATTTTTGCAAACTGGTTAATTATTGACCAGTTTTTTTTAATAGTTCTCAGTAACTTAATACTCACTGCTTCGGTTAATTCAGAGTCTAGAATATATTCAATGGCTTCTTAAAGCCACTTATTCCCGACCCATTTAAGCTTTTGTTAAGCCGTTATTAAGCTTTTTTACACAATACTGTGGCAAAAGCGGCAGCCGATAATAACAATAAATGCCCCGAAAAATTAAAACAACGGGATATTTAGCATGTCCAGTCCAATAAAAATATCAATCTTATTTTTTTCAGCCTGCCTTTCCATAGCAGGCTGTGGCGGCGGGGGCGCTGGAAACTCTCTGGAAGACACTGCAAACCACCCTGTTAGTGAAGCCCCGCCTGCCTCGGAACCTCCTGCTTCGGAACCTCCTGCTTCGGAACCTCCTGCCCCGGAACCACCTGCTTCGGAACCGCCGCCACCTATTCACAATAGCTACATCATTGAGAACAAGTCGGAAGCAGCGCGCTTTCTGACTCAAGCCACTTTCGGCCCCTCGCAAGGCGGCATTGACCAATTATTCGCGATAAAAAACTACCAGACATGGATTGAAGATCAATTTAAAAAACCGCCCAGCTACCACCTTCCACGCGTTAAAGCGCGCGGCAAGAAAATGTGCGCCGACAGAGATGATGCCGGCATCATCCTGACTGACTCATGGGAATTCGCTTACCCACGCCATCAAATATGGTGGGAAACGGCCGTCAATGCGCCAGACCAGCTCCGTCAACGCGTGGCTTTGGCGCTCAGTGAAATTCTGGTCATTTCAGACTCGGAAGGACTGGGACTCGGCGACTTCCAATTGGGCGTAACCAGTTATTATGATGTGCTGGTAAAGCACGCCTTTGGCAATTATCGCGACTTACTTGAAGAAGTCACTTTGCATCCAGCCATGGGCGATTTTCTGAGTATGGCGCGTAATCGTAAAGCAAACGTAGCGGAAGGCATACGACCGGATGAGAACTATGCCCGCGAACTTTTGCAACTATTCTCTATCGGCGTGCATGAACTTAATATAGATGGAACTCCCAAACTCGACGCCAACAACAAACCCATCCCGACTTACGACCAAAAAACCATTGAAGCATTCGCCAGGGTGTTCACCGGATGGACTTACGCGGGCATCGGATGGGATGATTATTTTGGCGATGCGGATCACACACTCCCCATGGTTGCCGAACAACGCTACCATGACACCGACCCAAAAGAACTACTGAACGGCGCGATCAGTCCTGCAAACCAGTCCGCCCGTGCGGATCTGGATTTTGCGCTGGACAATATCTTCAAGCACCCTAATATCGGGCCGTTTATCAGCAAACAGTTAATTCAACGACTGGTCACCAGCAACCCTGACCCCGCCTATGTTGCGCGCGTCGCCAATGTCTTTAATGATAATGGGCAAGGCGTAAAAGGCGACTTGAAGGCGGTAGTTAAGGAAATACTGCTCTCCGACGAAGCGCGCTCAAAAAACAGGCCAGAAATATTCGGCAAACTGCGAGAACCCATGTTGCGCCTTAGTCATTTGTGGCGCGCTTTTAATATTCAAAATTCACTCAAGGAGGGGCACTACTGGGAGCCCGACAAAACCTGCGGCGAAGGCGTTTATCCTTATTATGTATTCTGGAGTTCCCTGGACGATTTTAAGGCGCCAACAGGTCAAGGCCCGTTACAGGCCAATTCGGTGTTCAATTTTTTCCAGCCCGCCTTCTCGCCAAACGGCATACTGAATGATCGGGGACTGGTCGCACCCGAATTCCAGATAGTCAACGCCAATACACTGGCGGGCGCAAGCAATCTGTTTCATTACATACTTGAATACTTCAGCGACAGCAAGCCAATAACGCCTACGCTGGAAGGCTTTTCCAAGCTAAACCTAAGCAAAGAAACCACACTCGCCGCCAATAGCGACAATCTACTGAATTACCTCAATCTGGTATTGCTTAACGGAGAAATGTCCCACCAGCTTCACAGCATCCTCAAAGCGCATCTGGACAAAGCAGGAATTTATCCTCCGGGCGAAGAAGGCCGTTTAATCAAGGCAAGAGAAGCCATTTTGTTAATTACCAGTTCACCTGAATACCTGATCCAGCGATAACTGATAATTTGAGTCAAACACACTTGAGCAGTCAACAATGAAAAAACAACAGTATCAGAAACAACGCAGATCATTCCTCAAAAAACTAACCTTAGGCATCGGCTCTGGCTCGCTACTGGCGATTCAGGGAAAATTACAGTTAATCAGTTCGGCCATGGCGGCGACTTCGGCTTACAGCACCCTGAATGACTATAAATCCCTGGTATGCGTATTCCTCTACGGCGGCAACGACTGCTTCAATATGCTGATTCCCTATGAGCAAAACGCCTACAAACAATACAAAAGCGCCCGAACCAGTCTTGCCTTGCCACGCAACGCCTCGCTGGCGCTCAAAGGAAATCAGCACGCTTTCCATCCATCCATGTCCGATCTTCAGGCGCTTTATAACACCAACAAACTTGGAGTCGTCACCAATCTGGGCGCTTTGCTGGAGCCGACCAGTCGCGCTGCCATCCTGAACGAAACCGCCAATCTCCCAGCAGAACTATTCTCGCATAACCACCAGCAGGAATTCTGGCAAACCGGCGCAACCGCCAAATCCAGCACACACCCTCCGGGCTGGGGAGGAAAAATGATGGATTTATTGATCGCCGCCAATGACAAGCCTAACGAGCCAGCGCTATTCAGCGTTGCCGGCAATAACCTTTGGCAAAGAGGCCAGCAGCCGCTGGATTTTGTGCTGAACCCCTACACCGGCGTCTCGCAAATCGAAGCCTTCCAGGAAGACAGCTGGCCTGAATGGAAAACAAGCCGCATTGACGCCTGGAACAAAATACTCGCGTTAAAGAATAGCTCATTGCTTAATCAACACATGACCAGCACCTATATAAACACGCGGGATCGCATTAATTCACTAATAAGCAAAATCGCCCAGGCGCAAACCATTTCCACACCATATCCGGACGAAAATGAACTGGCGCAACAACTCAAAATGGTCGCCAAAATGATCTCAATAAGGCAGAAGCTGGGTATGAAACGTCAGATATTCTTTGTCGCGCTGGGCGGCTGGGACACCCATGGAAACCAGCTAACTGATCACGCTATTCAGCTCAAACTACTGAATGACGCGCTGAATAGTTTTTACAAAACCACGGTGGAACTCGGCGTTGCCGACAGCGTGACAACCTTTACCGCCAGTGAGTTTGGTCGCTCCTACAGCATCAACGGCGACGGCACAGATCACGCCTGGGCCGGACACCATCTGATCATGGGCGGCGCTGTCAAGGGTGGTCAAATCCACGGCGATCCCATTGATCTTAGCATCAACGGCCCGGATGATGTCGAAGATACTGGCCGGTTCATCCCAAAATACGGCATTGATCAATACGGCGCAACGTTTGCCAAATGGATGGGGATGACAGATAGCGATTTACTCGATATTTTCCCTAATTTGCAACATTTTGATGCGCATGATTTAGGATTTATGGTTTAAGGAAACTAAAGGGAAGCTGTAATAGCTCCCCCAAAAGCACTTACTTGCTTTTAAGCAAATCGCGAATCTCGGTTAATAACTCTTCCTGAGACGGCCCTTTTTCTTCCTCTTCTTCTTTCTTTTTGCCGCGTGTGGCAATCTTAATAATTATAAAAACCACAAACATGAGAATCAGGAAATCAATAAAACTTTGTGTAAAAGCGCCCCATTTCAGTATAACCGGTTCATCCCCGTTTTCACCTGCGCCAGTCGCCTTGAGCACCATGCCGAGTTTAGAAAAATCGGTCCCACCCATTGCGACCGCAATCGGCGGCATAATGACATCGTTGACCAGTGAAGAAATAAGC
>JANTHA010000058.1 GCA_024762625.1 Thiotrichaceae bacterium | reverse complement strand
AAATGCTTGAGGGCGAAGCAGTCGAACAAGCCACCCGCCGCCACCTTGACCGCTGCCTGACTTGCCGCAATTGCGAGACCACCTGTCCTTCAGGCGTTGAATACGGCAAACTACTGGATATTGGCCGGCAACAGATCGAACAAAAATCGCCAAGGCCGCTCAAGGAACGCGCAGTACGCAAACTATTGCGCAGTGTGCTTCCCTATCGGAAACGTTTTGCTTTTTTGTTCAAAACGGGGCAACTTGTCAAGCCGCTATTGCCCGGCGCGCTGCGTAGCAAAATGCCGCGCCCGGTTGCTCAGGGTAGCTGGCCTTTGCTTCAACACAAACGGCGCATGCTGATTCTGGACGGCTGTGTACAACCGACCCTGTCTCCGGATATTAACGCCGCCGCTGCGCGCGTTTTACACAGACTTGGCATTTCGCTGATTCGCCATAAAAATTCGGGCTGTTGTGGCGCTGTCAGTCAGCATTTATCCGCAGAAGACGAAGCGCTTGTTTTCATGAAGCGCAATATTGACGCCTGGTGGTCTGATATTGAAACTGGCATTGAAGCCATTGTAAGCACTGCAAGCGGCTGCGGCGTGATGATCAAGGATTATGCACATTACCTGCGCCATGATCCAGACTATGCCGCGAAGGCTGAACGCGTTTCGGCGCTCAGCAAGGATATTTCCGAGATCATCATTAAGGAAGATTATAAAAAACTTGCGCCAAAAAATAATGCGGAAACAGACGCTATCGCCTGGCACCCGCCCTGCACTCTGCAACATGGGCAGAAAATCAATGGCGTCGTCGAGAAAATTTTACAGGATTGCGGATATCGCTTAAGCTTTGCACATGATAAACACCTGTGTTGTGGCTCCGCAGGAACCTATTCAATACTGCAACCGGAATTATCAAAACAGCTACAAATCAATAAAATTACCCAGCTCAATGACACAAAACCCAACATCATTGTGACCGCCAATATTGGTTGCCAAACTCATCTGCAGGAAGTCAGCGATGCGCCGGTGATCCACTGGATACATTTGCTGGATACAGTACCATTTTTTTCAGAATAACAAACGCATCAGTTCTTAAAATATTTTTTAGCCGCACCAAGCCCGATTTCTTTCGGGAAAAATGGCGTTGTATTTTGCGCTAGTTCTTCAGGCTCGCCAGTATATCTCTGGCCTCCTGTTGTTGGTCGACATCGCCTTCTTCAAGAACCTCCTGCAGCATATCTCTTGCCGAATTGTAGTCGTCTGCTTCAATGTATGCTCGCGCCACATCCAGCTTGATACTGGTTTCAAGCGATGGCTCCTCGTAATCGGCGTCTATCTCATCAGCAGCTTCAAAGGCTGACGTCATATAGCTTTCTGATTCTTCACCGCCAGAGACGGTGGATTTCCCCATGCTCCCGCCAAGACCCATGAAACGCCGCAACAAAAACCAGAGTACGCCGAAAAACGCCAGTACGGCAAATAGCCAGAGCAGCTTATTTCCGCCAGACTCATTACTGACGGCGGAATCAAGCGTTTCTTCAACATGTCGGGGCGCGTCAATCTCTTCCGCGAGCGAAGGATTTGCATCTGAATCCGCTTTTTTAGCGGCTTCATGCTTGAGCAAATCATCATCAGGTAGTTTGCCTGAGAACTCATTTTCAAGCACATCATCGCCGCCTTTTATTGATTTTAGCTGGCGCGACATGCTTATATTTTCACGGTTGTTTTCCGCCAGTTCGCTACGCGTTCGTTGAAGTTTTTGCTCCAAAGCAGCATTGGCTTCTTTCAACTTCCGGGTTCGTTCCCGGACTTTGTCCTCAAACAGGCGTTTTTTTCTATCCGCGGCAATGACATCAGCTGGAAGCGTTGTATTAAATAACTCATTTGCCTTATCGGATGGGCTTGCATCGCTTAAATCCGAACGCTTTTCTTTGCTTGTCGCAGCGCTGCGCATAGCGTTCTGTTTTTCTTTAGTCTGAGTTGCTTGCGCGGTGTTATTAGCTTGCGCGGAGTTATTGCCTTGCGCGGAGTTTCTTCCGGCGCGTTCAATAAGCGCTTGTTCGAGCGTTTTTAACTGCTGATCTGCTTTTTTCTTTTCTTTTTTAAGGCGCTCCAGTTGCTGTCTGAGTTGCTCTCTCTCATTCTCAAGCTTTTTTAATTTTTGCTGGGAGAGTTTTAATTTTTTATCCATCATGCGCTTGTTATTATTATCGCCGTCTGGGTTCGGACTATTTTCGGGCCGTCTGCTTTTTCCGTTCACCTCTGAAACCATCTGTTGATCTACATCATCCATTTGTTCCAGGTCATCCATATCTTTTTGCGTCAGGTCAAATTCAGACAACAATGCAGATATATCGCTTGTGTTTCTGAAAACATAGCCTTTCTCGCTCAACATGGCTCTCGCCTGTTCTTCCGGCATTGGCTGGATAGTTTCTTCACTGGGCAGGATCAGGCGTTTACCACGCAATAGAAAATTGACATTGCCATCCTTGAATGCGCGTGGATTTCTGGCGTAAATCTCGGCCATTAATTGCGCCTTGCTCAAGGTGCTGTCCGGATAATGACTGGATACAATGCGGCTCAAATTATCCAGCGGTCTGATCCTGTAGCGCGTTTCTGCGCTAAGCTCGCTGACGATCATAATGGACACAAGAAGCGCCAATATTGCATGAATGCAGAAGCGTCCCGCAGCGACAGTCTGACGCCCGCGCATTAGACTTAAAACAGCCTGATTGTTAGTAATATTGTGAGTAATAAGAAGACGTTTCATCTGTTTTCGCTTTAAATTTTGAACTGTAATGGATTTTTAAACTTGCTTGTTTAATGACAATTATTTTGATTCTGAATTATTTTTAATTGAAAATTTTTCCCATAATTCGGGTAAGCGTCCGGCGCTTTTTTGAAGCTGTTTGATAAAAGATTGATACGCCGCTTGATTATGGGTGCAGCGATACAGATTCTGCAACTCGTTTATCGCTTCACTATTATTCAACTCCTTTGCGCAGAGTGCTTCCAGCAAGGATCGCGCCTTGTCGATACGCCCCATCTCAATCTCAAAACGCGCTTTAGCAAGTGGGTTATTAGCGCCAGGCTCCTGAACAGCGCGCCCTGACAAAGATTGTTCGCTGTTTTCTCCCTTACCCTGACAGGTTTGACTACTGAATACTGCGCCTGGATAGTTGCGGCATTCCAGGTTCTGGTCGGAATCTTCATCTAGCCAGCGTTGAAAATAAACGCGATCGGTTTGCATCATCACGGGGCTGAGCAAACTAAACATTCGCTGACGCAAAGGCAAGCCTGTTTGCTGTAAACTGATAAACAAATCCTGTAATGCGCCTGGAATGTAATCAGCCAGCTCATTTTCAAGCCCAAATAACAAGCGTTGCACATGCAATTTGATATTCTGCGGATCATGACTCACTTTTAAATTCAGGGTGCGCCAGATCGCAAGCGGGTCATTGCCCAGTGCATTTAACAGGACATCCTCCTGTCCGCTTTTATTTAACTCGCTTTTATTTGAAGATGAATGAATATTTGAATCCTTGCTTGTCGATGCGTTGTTCATTAATACGATGATTGACCAGTCTTTTACTGAATGGTTAGTGGATAATGAGTGGATGACGCGCATTATACCGCTAAATGCATGCGCGTGTATTGATTGCATGTTCAAATGACTCAATTTTGCTGTTTTTTCTGATAGTTGGCTCAAATGTCCATTTTAATGACATCCTCCATTAGCCGCCCTTATCTGGTGTAGACGATAAACGAAGATTGATCAAAATCATCGTACACTGATTGATTATTTGGTTAAACTTCGCCGATGGAACTGGATACCTACATTAAAATCGGCTTGCCTGTATCACTGGGGCTGATCATGCTCAGCATGGGTTTGACACTCAGGACGCTGGATTTCAAGCGCATTGCGGACGCGCCGCGCGCATTTTTGATCGGTTTGTCGATGCAAATGCTGCTGCCGCCATTGCTAGCCATTGTTTTGCTGCAATTATTTCAGATACCGCCTGTTTTGGCGGTCGGCTTGCTGGCGCTGAGTTTCAGCCCCGGCGGCGCCACCAGCAACCTGTTCAGTTATCTCGCCAGGGGCGATGTGGCGCTTTCCATTACACTAACGGCTGTCGCCAGTTTTATTACGCCTTTTACAATACCCGTGTTGATGGAGTTGTCGCTGCAAACTCTGATGAGCGAAAACCGGGACATCATCATACCCATCGGGCTTACCATGAAACGCCTGCTGATCGTAACCATTCTGCCTGTTCTGATCGGAATGATGTTACGCGCCTTCAAACCGTTCTGGGCGGAGCGGATCCAGCCTCTGGTTCATCGTTTTTCCATGCTGCTATTCCTTACGGTTATCGTCTCAATCATCATCAACCAGTGGGATAATATGCCACAATTCCTGAATCAGGTAGGCCTTATCACCACGCTGATGATCATACTGGCGATGCTGTTGAGCTTTCTACTCGCGAGCTGGAGCAAACTGAATAAGCAACAGATCAAAACCATCTCGATTGAAGTCGGCATGCAAAATGGCGGCATGGCGCTGATTGTCACCCAGAGCGTGCTCAATAATTCGACCATGTCTATTGTGCCGGTGGTTTATGGCCTTATAATGCTCGTCCCGGTCATATTATTCGTTATTACGACACGTCAACGTGAAACCGCTACAGCAATATAAATTCATCAGGGCGTTGCGACCATTTTCCCTCGTGGTCGCCATCATTTCGTGCGCGCTGGGGATTCTGATAGCCTGGCATGATGGCTATCACAATACTGGATACACCATCCTGATCATGCTCGGCGGCGTCCTGGCGCAAGCGGGAATCAACCTGATCAACGATATCGAAGATCTGCCGCTGATCCCCAGACGCCACGCCAGCTACACTGTGATAAAAAACATGATCAACCGCAATACCAGGATGGGCATAGTGTGTTTTGTATTCGCCGCAGCGATCGGTTTATTCCTGGTTTCAAAACAGGGCTGGCCCTTGTTTGTTCTGATTTTCATCTCCGGACTGGCGTCGCTGAGCTATAACATCGGCCCGTTCAGTTTCAAGCATCGCGGACTCGCCATGGCGCAGGTGTTTCTGCTGATGGGCATCTTCATGGTTCAAGGCGCCTACCTCGCCATGAGCGGCCATTTCTCCAGCGTTGCGCTATTGCATTCCATTCCGGTCAGCCTGCTGATTTCATTATTATTACTTAGCAATGAACTGCGCGACTGGGAAACCGACAAGGACAAAGACATACAAACCCTCACCGTGCGCATTGGCTATCAGAACGCTGTGCGCCTCTACTGGCTGCTAATTGCGCTGGCTTACCTGTTTACACTGGTTCTATTCCTCACAGGCCAGCTCCATCAGCTACTCTGGCTATTGATTCCACTGCCCTTGCTGATCCCGATCAAACGCTATCTAAGCGCCGCGAAACGGACACGGCTAACCCCCTTGACCGGGCGTTTTTTCTTTTTGTTCGGGGTGGCGTATATGCTGGCGTTTGGCGTTAATGGAGTGTTTTGATTATATATTTTGATTCATTGCTGTTCCGTTAACTTTATCAGTAGATTTCGTAGCCTATAAAGACTAACTTTCTTATTAACATTGGTGCATGGCTACGAGGCACTTTTCTGTCAACAGCTACAGAAAAGTACCCAAAAGAAAGCCGCCCAGTTAACAAGCCGCATGCGGTTCCCTGCGCGACTCAACCATCGGCTTTTTTAAAGAGACAGGTTGTTGATCTGGCGCGGTCTTGAAGTCTTTTCTAAAAGCCAATGAGTATCGCAGTATTTTATGGATCTGGGCGAAGGTTGTTTGAGCGACGTCAGAAGCGAATTCCCATCGACCCCATAAAAATTGATCTCTTTAGGTATTTTGTTACACGCGTTATGAACAAGGTTCTAGAGTTGCTTCCTGTCCTCCATCAGCAAACGCCTACTTTCCAAAAAACCAGGTTGCATCGACGGAGGCTGTCCATTGTTTGTCCTGGTCGCCGAAAAATACAGTGGGGACTTTGCCACCGAAGGGTTTGCCGGGGCCATCGTATCTATCAAAGCGCAATTCGGGGCGTATACGCAGTTTTTTGTTGGGCCACCAGGAGAAGTTCGCGGTCAGGCCATAGTAATCGCCTTCAGGCAATAGCGCATGAGCGCCCTGAGCGTCGCGCAACCATTCGGCGCGCAGACCGAGTTGCGTATCTTTACGGAAGCGATTGTAGTAATTAAGGTTCACGCCAAACCATTCGCTATCTTTTGTAATCAAAAAACCGGGAGGATTGTGACTGTCCGCAACCACATCGCCGCCTTGCTGCGCGCCATAGACCGTATTGACGGCGATGCGCTTTTGTTTATTAAAGCGGTGCGTAAGCGTCAACGAATGCATGTGGCGCATCAGTTTCTCGCCCCTGGAGCTAACTGAATTAAATGGCCGGGTCTGATCCGTTACTCCGTTTTCTGACTGTTCGTTGCCGATAATATTTTCCAGATCCACCCAGGTTTTGAAATCCGGACTGCGCCAACGTAAATCAAACAACAATGTCTTATCATCGTTGTTATCCTGAAGGTTATTCCAGCCCTGTACAACGCCCAGCCCCACCGAGAACATACCCTTTTTCTTATTCATGGGTATTTTCAGCGCGCCCATTGCGCCGACATGCTTGGACGGGCCGTAGGCGAAAGCGTAACTGTGGGTGTAAAAACCCGTGGGCGGATCAACCGGCGAACCAATCTCATATCCTAGCGGCGTAAACCAGCTGCCTACAATATAGGAAAAGCCGTCTCCCCAAGGCTGATAACCTTTGAGAAACCATTGCTGCACTAACAGTTTGTGATCATGATCTTTATTGCGCCCTTCATCATCAAAGCCAAAGGTGATGGCGGCATCCTTGCCATAGCGTGCATCAATCTGAAAGCCAAGATCGGGCTTCTGTGGCTTGAGACCTGGAAACGGCCCAATGCGAGGCATGATATTTGACTTGATTGTTTTTTCAAAAATCAGGTCAGCCCGGTTCAGGTTGACGCCTTCCCTGAAATTCAAAAAACCTGTGGGAAAAACATTGTCTGAGCCATTATCATTGTAAATTGCGCCCAATTGAATACGACCATGAATATTGGGTTCCTCCGCCACAAGCACATTGGAAACAGCCAATAATGACGCGAATAATAGTCCCGTTAAATATCGGTTGTTCATAAATGATCCCATTCAGCTTAGCAAGCAATAAAAAACGGCGGATTATAATTTGGGCGTTTGACATTTGGAATTAATTTATAACAATAAGACTCTTTATTCGCGCCTCATCTGAGGCGTCTTGTCGCTATTATATTGAAGAATAATTGAAGCGTACGTTTATTCAGGGGCGCCAGTCGTTTGGCGACATCCAGCACATAAGGTTGAAAACATGACAACCTTCGCTTCGTAATTCAGACCTATTAAAGCCAGCATAAATACGGACAACCGCGGAGATTAGAAGAATCAAGAATCAGGCGTCTCGGACAGATTCCTATTGACTGTAAAAACGTCCTGCTCGTGCCGCCTGATCGCCTGATAATCATGATAAAGGCTAATCAAAAAGCCAATCCAGATCACGCAACCCAGCATAATCACCCAGTTGAGGTCGATAAATGTCGGCGTCAGTCCGGTCCACTGTGTCAATGCGATAATGATCAGGGCGCCAAAAATCTTGAAGGTGCGGTAGCCAAACATGTCAATCCAGCCTTTTACCTGATACATCACGGATTGATCAACCGGTATATAAAGCAGCTCCTTGGATGCGCGGTTAATGGAATAGGAAAGTCCACGATCACTGATTTTCATCACGGAAGATGTCCATAATCCCGGATTGATCATGAAGCCAAACGTCGTCACAAACATGGAGACAGGCTGCACCAGCAAACCCGCAAGCAAACCAAAGCTGCGCAAAATAAACGGCGTGATCAGCAAGTTAACCACAATGGCAAACACGCTCAGGATACTGAAAAAGAACGACAACACATGGGTGCGCGCCTCCCGCTCGGGATAAAGATCCTGTATCACATGCATGAACTGGTATTCAACCATGGGCGAGACCAGTTGAACCATCAGCATCACAGCGGCAATCAGCAACAGATAACGGCTCTTGATCAGATAACGCCATCCGCGTTGACTGTCAGAAAGTTGCGATTTTAGATGTGCATTCTCATAGACTTTTTGTCGCCCCAGCCACCAGGTCAATAAAAAGATGACCAGCACAATCGCCGCTGCAACCAGTAACAGATCCTTGGTCTGTAAAGGCGTTGATTTGATCAGGAAAGCGGCCGTCGTGCTGCCAACAGCGCCACCAACCAGTCCGCCTGTACCCACCAGACCATACCAGCTTTTTCCTTCCCGCGTGCTATAGACGCTATTGGCGAGACTCCAGAATTGCTCCACCATGACCACGCCAAACAAATCGACAAAGATGTAAAAAGCAATGGCTGCAATCGGCGTAGAGCCATTCAGCAACAGCCAGAACACCGCCAGCAACGAAATAAAAATAAGCGACGTTGCCAGCACCATGGAAAAACGGTCGATTTTCTCCAGCAGGTATTCATAAATGATAATTGATACAAACAGGATAAGCGCAGATCCAACCCAAACCCAGGGCAACTGGTCGGCGCTAATCGCATCCAGCACCAGTGATCGACTGGCGGGCTTGAGTTGATACAAGGCCATGATAATCAGAAAAAAATTACCGAACATAATGGCTGAGCGCGTCGCCGGCAGTTTCAGTACACCCGTTTGTTTCATATCCGGTTGCTCTGGAGTAGTTGAAGAATCGTTTTGTGCATGCCCATTGAATACCAGAATAGAAATATTTGTTCAGTTGCGTTTAAGCTTGATTTGGTTATAATACGGCCATTTTTTGAACCGGCAAAGGCATTATGCATCATATGCAAAAAACTTCCATTACCACCAAGTTTTTTATTTCTTTCTTTTCATTATTTCTTTCATTTCTTTCTCTTTTTGTTTCTTCATCGCTTTTTGCAGCATCACATTACCCCACTCTCGATAAAAGCATTGATCGTCATCTACAGCAAAACCTGAAACAATCCATCAAAAAACTGGGGCTTGGCAAGGCTGCAGCGAACAAGAAACTGGCGCTTTCTCTGGTAGACATCACTGACCCGAATCACCCAAAAGCAGCCGCTATCAATGGCTCCAATATGATGTATGCCGCCAGCCTGCCCAAAATCGCCATCCTGCTGGGCGCATTTGAACGCATTGAAAAAGGTACATTGAAATTTGATAAAACGAATCGTGCTTTATTGACGCGCATGATCCGCAATTCTAATAATCAAGCCGCTACCGCGATGCTCAACAAAGTCGGCAAGAAATACCTTGCAAACTTACTGCAATCACCCCGTTACAAGCTCTATGACAAATCTCACAACGGTGGACTCTGGGTAGGTAAAGAATATGGCAGAGGCGCAGCATTCCAGCGTGATCCATTGCATCACATTTCGCATGGCGCAACAGCCTTACAGGTAGCTCGTTATTACTATATGCTGGAAACCAATCGTCTGGTTTCTCCACGATTAACCCGGTTCATGAAAGAAATTCTGAGCAAGCCTGCGATCAATCACAAATTCGTCAAAGGCCTGAAAAGGGTTCACCCTGACAGTGAAATCTATCGCAAGTCTGGTTCCTGGCGTCAGTTCCACGCCGATAGCGCAATTGTTGAACGCGATGGACGTCGTTATATCGCCGTGGCACTGGCGGAAAATCCCAAAGGCGGGCAATGGCTCAGCAAGCTGATTGTGGAAATGGACAAGCTTATCTTTTCTGATGCTATTGCCTCTGCAGCCCCTGCAAAAACCACTATGGCAACTGCCGCCAATACAAGCAAGGTTACTTCTCTATCTTCGGTTACCGAACCTGTTTTGTAGGCTTTTTAGTTTCTTTAACAGAGTTTGCCTTCAAAATTGGCTTGCTATCCCTATCCAGATTATGACGCCTCTGCATTAAACGATGCAGGCGCGTCGCCAGCGTTTGATGATCAACCGCTGCGTTATGCCTGAGCACATTCGACGTTACCACCACCATATAAAACAAACCCTGCTGTTTTCCGTTTGAGCGAGCACCCGCAGGCGATTCAATGGTGGCGACCGAATTCAGCAGATTGGTTACATTGCCGCGGTACTTGCGGCACACAAATCCTGGCTCGCGTCTGCAACGATACAGCGAACCCGACTTGAAATAGACGGCTGAATCTCTCAAAGCGGGCGATGATGCATAACGTATGCGGCGTTGCGTCATGTAAATCAAGCGTTTGATTTCACGGCTGGAAAACTGATCCACCACCAGACCACGCTCCAGATTAAACAGAAACTTCAACAGGGCGCGCGGCGTACCGGTGCTGCCGCCGCCCGATACCCGCCTTTTACCGCCCGCTGTAAAAAAACCGCCCTGTTTGAAATCAGCGACATCCAGGCCGCCCGCGCGTACGCCATCGTCGAGTCCGGCGCGTAATATGGCGCTCAACTCCTTGCGCGACCCTCTGAAAAAGGCATTCTGCCGCGCTTTGGAAACCGGGTACTCGCGACCGAATTTTTTCAGCAACATCAAATGCTTCATCACCATGGAAGCCGCCGCATTCGAACTCGGCGAAAGCATCCAGTCCAGATAAGTCCACAGGCTGGCTGTATCGCCAATATGCAAACGGCGTTTCTGGATGCGGTTTTGCTCTGGCCGCCAGAAAGGCACCGA
>JANTHA010000057.1 GCA_024762625.1 Thiotrichaceae bacterium | reverse complement strand
CAACATGGAAGCTATAGAATGGTTTCGTTTTTAAAGACGCGATGGGTTTGAGTCTTTCATCAACTCTGATTTTATAAAGCCACTCAAACGCACCAATTCCGTGCAGTAAAATAAAATTGATGCACATAGTTAGGGCAACGCACAAGCTTCCCTACTTTGAAAATGAGGCTAAATCTACTCCCAACGAAAATAATATAGACAGTAATAATGAATTTTCTGCCTATCTTCTTTAGATACACACTCACTGATTGCAAGATTTGTTAAATATTCCTTTTTTTCTGGCATTTTATGCACTCTGGCATGAAACATGCTTATTTATGATTGTCCGCACTCTTAGACGTAAAGGACAAACAACATCAAAATAGAAAGCTAGGGTTCCGACTGAATTAACAGTGCCTGGACCAAGAGCATTCGACCTCTTTTGAGGTTACACGGCGGGATAAAAGCCCGGGAGACCTGTTTGGCGGTATTGTTTTTTCGATATGCCAGGAGTGCTCCTTTTTTTCATTCTAGTGTAACCATACTCATGGAGGTTTATCATGAAGCGACTCGCTCTTCTAATCTTTTTAATCACTTTTTCTACAGCAACTTATGCGCGCGACAGTTACAAAGTCGCCTGGTCTATTTATGTTGGATGGATGCCCTGGGCCTATGGCGCTGAAAAGGACATTGTCAAAAAATGGGGGGATAAATACGGCATTGATATAAAGGTCGTACAAATAAACGACTATGTAGAATCCATCAATCAATATGCCGCTGGCGCCTTTGATGCCTGTGCAATGACCAACATGGATGCGCTGACCATACCTGCTGCAGGCGGTCTGGATAGTACAGCCTTGATTGTGGGCGACTTTTCCAATGGCAATGACGGTGTTGTCCTCAAAGGAAAAAAGAAGCTGAAAGATATCAAGGGACAAAATGTAAATCTGGTCGAATTGAGTGTTTCACATTATTTACTCGCCCGGGCTTTGGAATCAGTTGATTTGAAAGAAAGCGATATAAAGGTCGTAAATACTTCAGATGCCGATATGGTTGCCGCCTATGGGACAAAGGATGTCACAGCCGTTGTAACCTGGAATCCCCTACTTAGCGAAATAATGGCTATGCCGGATAGTTACAAAGTTTTTGATTCATCTGAAATACCGGGTGAAATCATTGATATGCTTGTTGTAAACACAAAAACACTGAAAAAAAACCCAAAACTTGGCAAAGCGCTGGTCGGCGCCTGGTATGAAATTATGGGGCTGATGAGCGCCAAAGATAAAAAAGGGGAGGAAATCAGAGCCTGGCTAGGAAAAGCATCAGGTACTGATCTCAAGGGTTATGAAGCACAGCTTGCTAGCACTGAAATGTTTTATACGCCTGCAGAAGCATTGAAACTGACTAACAGCAAGGAATTGCTCTCTACCATGCAAAAAGTATCTGAATTTTCTTTTGATCATGGGCTTCTAGGTGATGGCGCGCCCAATGCCGAAGTGATAGGCATTGAAACTCCGGCAGGAGTTTTCGGCGACAAAAAGAACGTGAAGTTGCGTTTTAATCCCGACTACATGCAAATGGCTGCTGACGGCAAGCTGTAAGTTGATCCCGGGATTCCCAACATGAAAAAACTGATTAATTACCAACCGCATCGTACCTGGAAAGTACTACTTGGTATGCTGCCCTTTTTAGTAATTCTCATTTTTTACATGCTGGGTTCAGACGCCCGTTTGGCGGAAAACCCGAATGACAAATTATTACCTGGAATTCAGCAAATCGCTAATGCCATAGATCGCATGGCTCTAGAGCCCAGTAAACGCAGCGGTGAATACCTCTTTTGGCAAGATACGAGCAGTAGCCTGATTCGATTAGGGCTGGGTGTATTTTTCGCAGCCTGTATTGGCTTGATAATAGGTCTGATGGTAGGAGCCTTGCCGTTAGCCAGCGCCAGTTTTTCTCCGCTGTTGACGGTGGCATCGCTGGTGCCGCCGCTGGCTCTATTACCGATACTGTTCATTGTGTTTGGTCTGGGAGAACTCTCCAAGGTGATTCTAATCATGATTGGCATCACCCCTCTTATCGCTCGTGATATCCAGAAACGCACAAGGGAAATTCCTGCCGAGCAGCTCATAAAAGCGCAGACGCTCGGGGCAAATACCAGCCAAATAATTGTACGCGTCTTATTGCCACAACTGATGCCCAGGTTAATTGATGCCGTCAGATTAACCATGGGTACGGCCTGGCTATTTTTAATTGCGGCAGAGGCAGTCGCAGCAACTGATGGATTGGGGTATCGTATTTTCCTGGTGCGCCGTTATATGGCGATGGATGTAATACTGCCTTATGTAGTCTGGATTACGCTGTTAGCCTTCTTTTTCGATATGACTCTGGCATGGCTCAATCGCCGTTTATTTCCATGGCACATCGAAAGGAGGTAAATAATGATAGAAGCCAGGAATGTATGGAAATCCTATGGTGAGAACCTGGTTCTGGAAAATATTAACGTTAAAGTGAATGAAGGCGAGTTTATTACTCTTGTTGGAGCATCGGGTTGCGGTAAGAGCACCTTCCTGAATATGCTGCTAGGCATCGAAACGCCTAGCAAGGGAAGTTTATTGCTAGATGGCGAACCGATTAAAGATGAACCCGAACAAAATCGCGGCATCGTTTTTCAGCATTATTCGGTGTTCCCGCATATGAATGTTCTGGAAAATGTTATTTCCGCCAAAGCATTCAAGCAAAAGGGCCTGACGGGATATTTGCTGGGCGCCAAACGTAAAGCAGCCAAAAAAGAGGCGGAGCAAATTCTGGAACAGGTTGGATTAAGCGCGTCACAAAAAAAACACCCTCATGAGCTTTCTGGAGGGATGCGTCAACGACTTGCAATTGCCCAGGCGCTGCTGGGGCAACCTCGCATTCTATTGCTTGATGAACCCTTTGGCGCTCTTGACCCTGGTATTCGCTCTGATATGCATCAATTAGTGCTCAATTTATGGAAGAGTTACAAATTAACTGTTTTTATGGTAACACATGATATTAAAGAAGGCTTTTATCTGGGAACAAGACTCTGGGTTTTCGATAAGGTGCGCCACGACAAACAGTCTCCGGAATCCTACGGTGCAAATATTACCTATGATTTACCTGTCGGCAAACTGGATACAGATACCTATCAGAAAATAGATGATAGGTTACGGCCTAAAATTGTAGAAAAACAGATCAGATAAAGAGGAAAATATGAAACAATATTCCACACATATTCCCGGGGGATCACACTGGTCTTTAAGGCTCAGGCGCGGAACCAGCATGAAATTGACTGACCCCAAAGGTGGCGCCAATGTCGGGATGCTCTTTTACAACCCCGAAAATCTGTTAGAGCGTTATAACGCTCCAGACACACTTAAGTGCCAACATACATTTAAACTGACCCGGGGAAATTGCCTTTACTCCGATATGGGTAGAATTTTCTGCTCAATAATAGAGGACAACCTTGGCTGGCATGAAACAATAAGTGGAAATATCAACGCAAACACAGTGAGTGCTCGTTGGGGTAAACGTGATTATCAAAAAGACCGTAATGACTGGCATCAAAATGGTTACGATGCATTTTTGGTAGAATTGGCAAAATATGGTCTGGGCCGAGCCGACATGGCTGCAAATATCAACTGGTTTAGCAAAGTGACGGCCGATAAGAATGGCAATATGTTGCTGGAAGAAGGTCACAGTCAACCCGGATCTTCTCTTACCCTGCGTTTTGAGATGGATACACTGGTGTTATTGCATACTTGTCCTCACCCACTTAACCACTCAGATACCTACCCGGATAATGGTGTAGATATCACTATGGACCAGGCAAAGCCAGTAGGAGAAAATGATTTTTGCCGCAATTTCCGACCCGAAAATAAGCGTGGATTTGAAAATAATGCCTTATATTACCTCGGTATTCAGGAGTAATTTATGTTAACCAGTAGCCAAAAAAATCCCGATCTCGCCAGACAACGCACCGTTGTTGATGCCGGAGATTATTACATTCAAACCTTGTACGCTCGCCAAACGCTCAGAATTCTTGACCTCGAAGGAAATCAGGCGGCAGATACTCTGTTTTTCAATGCTAATAATCCGACAGAACGCTACAGCGCGATGGATACTATTCGCGAGCAAGGTAATCTGTATCTTACGACGGGCAGCAAACTACTCTCTAATGAAAACAATATTATGCTGGAAATTGTCGCGGATACCTGTGGTCGTCACGACACCATTGGCGGAGCATGCGCCACTGAAAGTAATTCCGTGCGTTATGATCTTGAAAAGCGCTGTATGCACGCCTGTCGGGACAGCTGGATGCTTGCAATTGCAGAACACCCTGAATACGGCATCAGTAAACGCGACATCAGTCATAATATTAACTTTTTCATGAACGTTCCGGTCAGCGAGGATGGTGGATTAACCTTTGAAGATGGTATTTCAGCACCGGGTAAATACATAGAGATGACTGCTAAAATGGATGTAGTGGTATTAATTTCGAATTGCCCGCAATTAAATAATCCCTGTAATGGTTACAACCCCACTCCCATAGAAATCCTGATCTGGGATTGAGACGACGTTATAACATAACCGGCTTCAGTGGACGGCCACTGTCGTATTTAATGCCACGGGACGGCCCGTCTTGGATTAATGATGTTTAAAAAGGTTTTGATCGCTAATAGAGGGGCAATCGCAACCCGTATCATTCGCACGCTAAAACGCATGGATATCATCTCTGTGGCAGTTTATGCCGAATGTGATAAGAACAGTTTACATGTTAGCCAGGCCGATGAAGCTTTTTCGCTTGGTGAAGGCGTTGCAGCAGATACCTATCTCAATCCCGAAAAACTTTTGTATATTGCAAAACAGTGTGAAGCTGATGCAATACATCCGGGTTATGGTTTTTTAAGTGAAAATGCAGATTTTGTGAATAAATGTGAGTCTGCCGATATAACATTTATTGGCCCCAGTGCTGAACACATGATCAGCTTTGGACTTAAACACAAAGCCCGAAATCTGGCCGAGTCATCCAAAACACCCTTGCTTCCAGGATCTGGCTTGTTAAATAACAAACAGCAAGCCTGCGAACAAGCCAATAAAACGGGCTATCCAGTGATGCTAAAAAGCACTGCCGGAGGAGGAGGCATAGGAATGCAGCTATGCCAGGATGAATCAGAATTGCTCAACGCCTTTGATAGCGTCAAACGCCTTGGAGCCAATAATTTTTCTGACGATGGTGTTTTTCTCGAGAAATACATCCGTAATGCAAGACATATTGAAGTCCAGGCCTTTGGCGATGGAAAAGGAAATGCATTGGCAATTGGCGAACGGGATTGCTCGGCGCAGCGGCGTAACCAAAAGGTGATTGAAGAATGCCCTGCGCCCGGATTGAGTGAGACAGTCAGAAAAAAACTCTATAAAACGTCTGAAGCCCTGCTTGCCAGCGTTAACTACCAGAATGCTGGCACCGTTGAATTCATATTCGATGCTGACACCGACGCGTTTTATTTTCTGGAAGTAAACACTCGTCTACAAGTAGAACATGGCGTAACCGAGGAAGTTTATGGCATTGACCTGGTTGAATGGATGTTGCGTCAAGCCTCGGGAGAACAACTTGAATTAAACCGCAAAAGGAATGAATTAGCGCCCAAAGGACACGCAATCCAGGCAAGAATTTATGCGGAAGATCCGTACCTCAATTTTCAACCCAGCCCCGGATTCTTAAGTGATATTTTTTTCCCTGACAATGAGAATATACGAATTGACCACTGGTTAGAAAGCGGGATTCAGATACCCAGTTTTTTTGATCCAATGCTGGCAAAAGTGATTGCAAAGGGAGTAAATCGCAATCAGGCTCTTAATCGGTTAGCGTTGACATTATCACAAATCCGCTTGTACGGAACGCAAACCAATCTCGATTATTTATATAAACTGTGTAGCAATTCAGTACTACGCGAAGGAAGAATAACAACCCGCTATTTAAATAGTTTCAAATACCTGCCAAAGCGAATTGACGTCGTCAGCGGCGGTACTCAAACAACCATTCAGGACTACCCTTCCAGAACAGGCTATTGGAATGTAGGCGTACCTCCCTCTGGTCCATTCGATCATTACTCGTTCCAGCTTGCGAATAAACTTGTCGAAAACCCGGAGGACTGCGCCGCGCTTGAAATAACCTTACAAGGTCCGGTAATAACATTCAGCTACGCTGCTCAAATTGCGCTAACCGGAGCCGCAATAGAAGCCAGCCTGGATGATGCTCCAATACCGATGTGGCAGACCATCTTTGTGGAAGGTGGTCAACAATTAAAGTTAGGGCGAATCAAAGATACCGGCACTCGCGCTTATCTTGCTATCAGAGGCGGCATTCAATGTCCTCGTTATCTGGGCTCTCGAAGCACATTCACACTTGGACGATTTGGTGGTCATAATGGACGCGCTTTGCGCACCGGCGATGTACTTAATGTTTCAAACAAACTACCTCCAATCGCAAACAGTCATATTCTGGATGAAGTCGCACGGCCTCGCATATCACATCATTGGGTCTTGAATGTTATTTATGGCCCGCATGGCGCACCTGATTTTTTTACCACAGAAGATATTGAAAACTTTTTTTCTGCAAATTGGGAAGTTCATTACAACTCCAGCCGCACCGGTATACGACTGATCGGCCCAAAGCCTCATTGGGCAAGAGAAAATGGCGGCGAGGCAGGGATGCACCCTTCCAATATACACGACAACGCCTATGCATTTGGCGCCGTCGACTTTACAGGAGATATGCCCGTCATTCTCGGGCCTGATGGGCCTTCGCTGGGCGGCTTTGTCTGCCCTGCAACGGTTATTCAGGCAGACCTCTGGAAACTGGGGCAATTGAAAGCAGGAGACACCATTCGCTTTCGCAGTGTTTCTTTGGAAAGCTCAGTTAAAGCAGAAGCCGAGCAACTTTCAGCCATCAATGCTTTGATCGCTCCTGATGAGCTTAGTGAGCAAGCTCCGCCAGTTTCAGCAATATTTGATTTTCTTGATGCCAGCCAGTATGGCGATGAAATCACCTATCGACTCGCTGGAGATCATTTTTTACTGGTTGAATACGGCAAGCAGGTTCTGGATATTCGCCTCCGTTTTAGGGTGCATGCGTTGATGAGATGGCTACAAATGAACCCACTTGACGGAATACATGAATTGACGCCGGGAATCCGCTCATTACAGATTCATTATAACAGTCAGAAACTGACGGTAACTTCGCTGATAGCATATTTAAAACAGGCGGAAGAAGCGCTTTCGCAGCACCTTGATGAACTAAGCGTTCCCTCCAGAATTATCCATTTGCCACTCTCCTGGGATGATGAGGCGTGCCAGCTCGCCATCGAAAAATATATGCATTCTGTAAGGGAAGACGCCCCCTGGTGCCCAAGCAATGTGGAGTTTATTCGTCGCATTAACGGTTTGGATAATATTGAGGCAGTCAAGGATATTGTTTTTTCAGCGAGCTACCTGGTGATGGGGCTGGGTGATGTTTATCTCGGTGCGCCAGTTGCTACGCCACTTGATCCGCGCCACCGTTTGGTTACCACAAAATATAATCCCGCAAGAACCTGGACAGCTGAAAATTCAGTCGGTATTGGCGGCTCCTATTTATGCGTCTATGGCATGGAAGGACCGGGAGGTTATCAGTTTGTTGGACGAACCTTGCAAATGTGGAATCGATACAAACAAACTAGTGAATTTACTAAACCCTGGCTATTGCGCTTCTTTGATCAAATACGCTTTTTTGAAGTGAGCGGCGAAGAACTCAAAACGATTCGTCAGGATTTTCCTCAGGGACGCTACCCGCTGCGTATCGAAAATAGCCATTTTTCGCTTTCAGAATACAACGACTTCTTGGAAAAAAACGCCAAAAGCATACAAGATTTCACGAATAAGCGGGAACAGGCATTTGCTACCGAGTTAGCTCATTGGCATAAAACAGGTCAATTCAACTTTGTACATAAAGAAGAAACAAAAACAGAGACTGAAATAAGCTGGCCAGAAAACAGCATCGTCATCGACAGTCATGTCATGGCGAATATCTGGAAGCTTTTAGTCGCAGAAGGCGACAAGGTAAAGCAAGGAGATGCCTTACTGATTCTTGAATCAATGAAAATGGAAATAACGGTTCAGGCGCCTTGCAACGGCCGGGTTACGCATGTGTTAGCAAGCGAAGGAACAGAAGTGAATACGGGTATGGCGCTCGTTGTTTTAGAACAAAGTATTGGAGAAAACTCATGATAAATATAACAATCCCGGGACTGAGAGCAGCTTATAAATCAGGTGAGTTAACGCCAGAACGACTAATCCAACAAATGATACTTCAAAGCAGGGATTATGATGATAGAAACATCTGGATATATCAACTAACAGAGAGTGAACTAACGCCTTATTTACAGTCGCTGAAGAAAAAAAATCCGGAGAACCATCCATTATGGGGCATTCCTTTTGCAATAAAGGATAATATCGACCTTGCCGGGATTCCTACAACAGCAGCGTGTCCCGACTTTTCCTATACTCCAAAAAAGTCGGCAACGGTTGTGAGTAAACTAATTGAAGCAGGCGCTATTCCATTAGGCAAAACTAATCTGGATCAATTTGCAACCGGGCTCAATGGTGCGCGGTCACCCTATGGACCTTGTCACAACGCCTTTCACTCCTCATACATTAGCGGCGGTTCCAGTGCGGGTTCTGCTGTTTGTGTTGCACTGGGTCTGGCTTCGTTCAGTCTGGGTACTGATACCGCAGGCTCAGGCAGGGTGCCAGCCTGTTTTAACAACCTGATCGGACTGAAACCAAGCCGGGGTCTATTATCCAATACAGGCATTGTAAGAGCCTGTCGAAGCCTGGATTGCGTGAGTATTTTTTCGCTAACTACTGACGATGCCAATCTGGTTTTATCAGTAGTTGAAGGTTATGACAAGAGCGACGAATACTCTCGGGAAAACCTTTATTCTAATCATTCTCGCCATTATGGTTTACCGAAAGGGAAAGGTTCAGGGAATATTTTAAAGGTTGGTGTTCTTCCTAAAAAGCAGCTCAAATTTTTCGATGACGCTTCCTACGCAGAAGCGTATCAGGAAACCTTGCAGACGCTCTCAACACTCAATCTGGAATTTGTTGAGATTGATTATGCCCCTTTTCTTGCCGCGGCAAAATTACTCTATGAAGGACCGTGGGTGAGCGAGCGTTATTTGGCTAGCCTGCCTCTTAGCAAAGAACAGCCTGAAGCCATGCTTGATGTGATTCGGGAAATCATAGAGCCCGGTGGAGAACTGCTGGCAACGGATGCTTTTACAGCGCAATACCAATTAGCCGCGCTTAAAAAACAATGTATTGCGCAGTTGCAAAAGCTAGACTGCCTGTTGGCTCCAACCACCAGTAAGCATTTCACTATTAAAGAAATGCATCAGAATCCCATAGAAGCAAATAGCCAACTTGGGCACTATACCAATTTTGTTAATCTGCTGGATTTAAGCGCGATTGCAATACCAACCACATTCACGAATAAGAACCTACCTTTTGGCATCACTCTTATCGCCGAATGTTTTCATGATAGAAAACTGCTGAGCATGGCCAACCTGGTGCAGCAACACTTGCAACTTCCTCTTGGGAATACTGAATTATCACTGCCCAAGTCTGAATACACACAGCCTGTTAATACGAGAGACCGAATTGAAATAGTGGTTTGCGGAGCTCACCTGGGGGGCTTACCTTTAAACTGGCAATTAACTGATCGCGGGGGAAAGTTATTGGAGAAAACAACCACCACAGATGGATATAGATTATATGCGTTGGCCGGAGGCCCGCCATATCGACCTGCGCTGGTATTTGACGAAAAAAAAGGTACAAACATAGAGGTGGAAATCTGGTCGCTGCCAATTACTGAGTTTGGCGGTTTTGTTGCTGACATCCCCCCTCCCCTGGGCATAGGAAAAGTGACATTGCAGGATGGGCGTCAGTTATGCAGTTTCATATGCGAACCCTATGCAATCGCTGATGCAACAGAAATCACCAGATTCAAAGGTTGGCGTGCTTATATATCCAGTAAACAGAACAATGACTAGCTATTGGAATCTCTGATTATGTCCAGTATTATTCAAAGATCCCTAAGGGAGTATCGTTAACTCAGGCAGCCAACATACCTCTATCCACGATAAAATCAACAATCTCTTGCAGACCGATACTTTCTCGAAAGTTAGTAAACACAAAAGGCTTATCGCCTCGCATGCGCTTGCTGTCCTGTTCCATGACTTCCAGCGAAGCACCGACATAGGGCGCCAGGTCAATTTTATTAATAATCAACAGATCAGAGCGAGTTATTCCCGGCCCACCTTTGCGGGGTATTTTTTCACCCTCGGCCACATCAATCACGTATAAAGTCAGGTCAGCCAGTTCGGGGCTAAATGTCGCTGAAAGATTATCTCCGCCACTTTCCACAAATATCAAATCCAGGTCATTAAAACGCGCTTGTAAATCTTCTATTGCCGCCAGATTCATGGAGGCGTCTTCACGTATAGCCGTGTGCGGGCAGCCTCCGGTTTCTACACCGACGATACGATCTTGCGCCAGCGCTTCGCTTTTCATCAGAAACTGGGCGTCTTCCTGAGTATAAATATCATTGGTGACAACAGCGATTTGATACTTATCACGCATAGCCTTGCATAAGGCATCCAGCAAGGCCGTTTTGCCGGAACCGACTGGACCTCCGACGCCAACACGTAAAGGGTTAGACATTTTTTACTCCATTAAATTAAATTCTT
>JANTHA010000056.1 GCA_024762625.1 Thiotrichaceae bacterium | reverse complement strand
GCGTAAAAGGGTAAAGAAACAGCCTTATTAATACCCCGCTTTCGAGGAACGAGAAAGTCGAACGATAGCGAGAGGGCTTGCCCCGGGGAATTTTATTGTAATACGATTAATAAACTTCACAAAACGTTGATCATAATGGATTTATCAATGTATTTAAGGGCTTTTGTTTACTCATTTGTTTTCCCGTTTATTCTCTCATTGCTTGCGCCAGGCATGATGGCGTATGCCAGTGAGCCTGACGTCGTTCAATCAGCCGCCGCGCAATCAGCCGCCGCGCAACATCATGAAAACCGTCATCTGATGCTGGCGATGAGAATGTTGTCTGATGACGCTGATAAAAAAACAGGCGTTAAAAACAATAGCTATACTAACACCTCAAGTAACAACCCGGATTCGCGCATCAAACAAATAGCCCTGACAGGCCAATATGTAAAAAAAGGTCATCACGAACAGAAACAGACCCAAAAGCGTATAAATTCATCAAACAATAAGTCATCAAACAAGAATTCGTCACACAAGCTGCTGAAGGGAAAGCAGACGTCTGGCGCCGGTCAGAATCGTTTACAGAAACATAAAAACAACCTTAAAGATAAATCCAGGCAATTTGTGGCTCACGCCATGAAAAAATTTTGTCTCGGCGGCAATTACAAGGCATTGTCTAAAAAGGCAAAAAAATACGACGCCACCATTAATAAATACAGCGCTAAATATGATGTTTCACATGCCCTGATAAAAGCAATCATAACCGCCGAAAGCTGTTTTAACGCCAAAGCGGTGTCGCCTAAAGGAGCTCAGGGCTTGATGCAATTAATGTCGCCTACAGCAAAACGGTTTGGCGTGACGGATCGTTTTGATACGGAGCTGAATATCAAGGCGGGAACGCGCTATCTGAAGTTTTTGCTGGAATATTATGAAGAAGACCTGCTTAACGCTATTGCGGCCTACAACGCCGGCGAAGGAGCGGTGGACAAATACAAGGGCATACCCCCTTATAAAGAGACCCGTTCCTATGTCAGGAAAGTAGCAGCGCTATACAAGTTATATAGTCAGGGCGGCGGAGTACTCAGCGCTGACATGGTGACAGGCGAGCTGGCAAAAACCATTTTTGTTCCACGCGCCTTGCCTAAATCACGCTTTAGCCCTTACAGGGGGCGCGCCCGCAATATAGAGCATGGTAATTGTTCCAACCGGACGGGCACTCGCCTGCGTAATTCTACGCGCGTCGAAAGCGGCAATGGCGTCTGGCAACGTATTTATGTTGCACAAAAGGGCGATAACCTGATGCGGGTAATGCAAAAAACAGGCGTGCATAAAAACAAAATTATGCAAATGAATGGCCTTAGGTCGCGGACTCATTTAAAACCAGGGCAGGAGCTGCTCGTCTGGGAATGTCGCAAGTAAATAGTACTAAAGCATCAAGACATCCTGTCTATCGAATACATTTCCCTTTAAAAAGAAAATAAGAAAATAGAAAAGAATAGAAGATAAACAATGCGACCAGTAAGAGTCATTCTCAACTCAAAATCACCGTTAATCAATACACCCGCATGGCTGGCTTTGCAGGATCACTTTGAATTGGTAAAAAAAACGCATATGCTAGATCTGTTCGAGCAGGATGAACAACGTTTTTCCAGGTATTCCATCCAGTTCAAGGATATGCTGCTGGATTACTCCAAGAACCGGGTAACGGATGAAACGCTTGGATTGCTATTTGACCTGGCGCGCCAACAACAGGTTGAAGAATGGCGCGACAGGATGTTTAGCGGCGAAAAAATAAACACCACAGAAGGCAGAGCGGTGTTACATACTGCGCTAAGAAACCGTTCTAACAAACCAGTCTATGTCGATGGCGAAAACGTCATGCCCGGGATTAACGCTGAATTGGAAAAAATGCGAATTTTTTCTGAGAAAGTCCGTAGCGGAAGCTGGAAAGGCTATACGGGTAAGGCAATAAGCGATGTGGTCAATATTGGCATAGGCGGGTCTGATCTGGGGCCAAATATGGTCAGTCGAGCCTTGTCTCCATATGCAAAAGATCATTTTAATGTGCATTTTGTGTCCACTGTGGATGGTATGCAAATTCAACAAATGCTCAGAGATTTAAACCCGGAATCAACCTTATTTGTGGTGGCCTCCAAAACTTTCACAACCCAGGAAACCATGACCAATGCATTGACAGCGAAACAGTGGTTTCTGGAGCACGTCGGCGAACATGGAAAATCAAGCGAGGATGCAATTAGGCGACACTTTGTGGCGGTTTCCACCAATGAAGCAGCGGTGTCCGGTTTTGGCATTGACCCTGAAAACATGTTTCGTTTCTGGGACTGGGTAGGCGGACGTTATTCGTTGTGGTCGGCGGTGGGTCTTGCCAGCATTCTTTACATCGGCATGGATAATTTTATAAAAATGCTGGAAGGCGCGCACGAGATGGATGAGCATTTCCAGAGCGCCCCGCTGGAAAAAAATATTCCGGTTATTCTCGCCATGCTGGGAATCTGGTACGGCAATTTTTTTGGCGCTGAGTCCAGCGCAATACTGCCATATGACCACAATTTACGCATGTTGCCCGCTTATCTTGAACAGGCGGATATGGAAAGCAATGGAAAATCTGTTGATCGGGAAGGGCGTCAGGCAACCTATTCTACCGGAAAAATCATCTGGGGAGCCGAGGGCATCAATGGACAACACGCGTTTTACCAATTACTGCATCAGGGCACACGGCTGATACCGGCTGATTTTATTGCCTCGGTGCAATTCCCCGTGTGTATTCGCGATCACTGCAATATACTGGCGTCTAATTTCCTGGCGCAAACAGAGGCGTTAATGCGCGGACGCACGATGGAAGAAACACGCGAACAATTACGCGAGGCCGGCATCGACCCGGATGAAGCAGAAACTCGCTTGCCACACATGGTTTTTGAAGGCAATCAGCCAAGTAACTCGATCGTGCTTAAAAAATTGACTCCGCGCGCACTAGGGCGTTTGATCGCCATGTATGAGCATAAGATTTTTGTTCAGGGCATTGTCTGGAACCTGAATTCCTATGATCAGTGGGGCGTGGAGCTGGGTAAAAACCTGACAAAAAACATACTTGAAGAGTTTGAGACAAAGCGGGATCTCTATCCACATGACAGCTCTACCCATGGGCTAATTAACTGGTTTAGGCAAAATCGTGAAGATTTGAGGTGAGCCGGGCTGGCCTGTTAGCGACTGAGTTTGGTCAACATACCGCTTTTTCCAAACACGTAGGCCGCATTGCCTTCTACGACAGGCGCTACCGAATAACCGGCCGGGTCGCCTTTAAGCCGCGCCACAAACTGTCCGTTAATGGCGTTGATCCAGTGCAGATTGCCCTGTTTATCGCCGACGATCAGCAAACCAGCGTCAAACAGAATAGGGGTGGTTGGTTCGCGGCGCAATAGATCATCCATTTTCCAGACTGGCTCGCCGCTTTGCGGTCTGAATTTCCAGATGTTGCCTTTGGAATCGCTACTGTATAAACCACTGCGATCTGCGTCAACGCCTGTTGAAGAAGAAAAACGTTTTGCCCAGGCCATCTGTCCTTTTTCAAGGTCTATGCCTGAGATAACGCCATTCAGAGCGCTTGCGAACAGGGCTTTCCCCAGCACTTTTAATTTACCGTCGATGTCCACCATGCGGTCAAGTTCGCTTTGTCCTCTGGGTTCTGCGAGCGTGGCTTCCCAGACAGGCGCGCCGCTTTGCAGGGCGTAAGCTGCAATCTTGCCATTGTCAAAACCACAAATGACAAAACTGTTGCCTCTGCCGCCCACTATAACGGGTACGCTTGCGCCGTGAAGCGTCAATGCCGGTGTGCGTTGGCTTTGCTGCCAGACGAGTTCGCCGGTAGCGCTGTTTAAACCATGTAATTTGCCGTCAATGGTGCGAAACGCAACACGCTGCTCCTGACTGCGGGAAACTGACAGAATTTCGCTGTCAAGACGCTCTACCCAGAGCGTTTTTCCGGTTAACGCGTCGAGTGCGACCGCGTTTCCGTTTGCGGTGCCGAGATATATTTGTTGTCCGTTTGCAGTAGAGCCGCCATTAACGCCAGCGCTGATCAATTCGCCGATTTTGGTTTTCCAGAGCAGTTTTCCGGTATTCTTGTTCCAGGCGCTGACTTGTACCCCGCCTGCAACAATAACCGCTTGCCCGCTAATAAACGGGTGGATCTGACTGGAGCGACTCACTGCGCCGGTTTTGACCTGCCAGACCTGGCGGGCGTTTATGGTATTGCTGACAGGTTTCAGTTTTTTAAGTGGTGCGGGCTTGGCGCTTTTGTTGCCAATGCTGCCGATGCTTTCCAGTAACTGGCTGCCAGGGAAGGATTGACCGCTACAGCCCTGTAAGCCGAGCAGGCTGGATGTAATCAGAATGCTTAAAATTAACCGTAAACGGAACCATTTGATTAGCGTGTTGGACATGCCGCATTACGCTCCTGCTTTTTGGGTGGAAGTTTCGATTTTGCCTGAATTCTGCTTGCCTGAATCCTGATTGCTTGTTTTCTTCGAAGGCGTTGTAGGCGTCGTCGGGCTGCTTCCCAGGTCGTCGCGCTTCATTTTAAGGAATTCCACGCTTTGTCCGGCGGCGCTTAAAATGGCGCGATCATAGGCTTCACGGGCTTTTTCAATATCTTGTTTGGCGAAATAGATATCGCCTTTGATTTCATTTACAAGCGATGCATAGGCGATGGGCATTTTAGTTTCAAGCAGTGTTTTTGCTTCATCCGGTTTTTTTGCTGCAATCAAGACGCGCGCCAGACGCAGTCGGGCGATATCCGCAATTTCCGCCTGGTCGCTTTTGCTTGCCTTGCGAAGTTCTGAAATGCATTCATCCAGCTTGTCGGAAACACAATACTTTTTGGCGGCGGCAAGCGCGGCAAGCGTATTGTAGGGCGTGCCATCATAGTCGGTTTCCAGTTTTTTAATAATTTCAGTGCTTTCGTTGCTGGCTAGTTTCTCCTCATCGTTAAGCTGTGAAAAGAGACGGGAAGCGCCTTCAGCCCTGGTTTTTTTATATTCCTTCCACTGTTGCCAGCCAAACATGCCGCCAATAGCGAGCGCAATGCCAAGAAACACGGATAGACCGTTATCTTTCCACCATTGTTTTAGTTCTTCTGCTTTTTCTTCATCGGATTTCAAGTCAAAATCTGCCATGAGTGTATTTTTTCCTACGTGTTGTTTTCTAACTGTTTCTATTTGTTTGTGATTGCTTGACATTTAATGCACGCGACCATACCAAAAACTGACTGAAAAATCAGTAAAATAACTTATGGGCGCCTCTATTAATACAGATATTGATAGAGACGCCCGTTAAATCCTCAGGCCAGAATGTCATTTTTAATCACATCATCCAGTTTGCTCTGAGGGATGCTTTGCTGGTCGCTGATCGCAAGCGCTTTGCGCAGTGGCTTAATAATGATTTCAGAGGCTTCCATTTCACTTTCCCCGAGAATAAACGCATAATCCGCCGCAGATTTATCGGCGCGTTTAAGTTGTGATTTAAAGCTGCCGGCTCCGCCATTGACCAGTAGTCTTAGCGAAGGGTGGCTGTTTCTGATTTGTTCGGCAAGTTGCAGGCCAGTCAGTTCCGCCTGTTCGCCAAGCAGTACGAAATACGCGTGTGGATTTTGATCAGGGATGTCTATGTTAAGCGATTCGATTAACAATTGTAGTCGATCAAGGCCGATGCCAAAACCACAGGCTGGCGTTTCTCGTCCGCCCAGCTGTTTGACCAGTCCATCGTAGCGGCCGCCGGCGCAAATCGTGCCCTGTGCGCCAAGATCGTCGGTAATCCATTCAAACACAGTGCGGTTGTAATAGTCGATGCCGCGCACCAGCCTGGAGTTTACCTGATAGGCAATCCCCATGCTGTCCAAACGCTTTTTAAGACCTTCAAAATGGCTGCTGGATTCATCGTCAAGGTAATCCAGCAGGTCGGGGGCGTTTGCCACCAGTTCTTTCATTGCCGGGTTTTTACTATCCAGTATGCGTAGCGGGTTTTTATGCAGACGTCGTCTGGAATCATCGTCAAGCTGGTCTTGATGTTGCGTGAAGTAGTCAATTAAAATTTCGCGATAGGCTTCTCTTGCGGCATCGCTGCCCAGTGAATTGATTTCGAGTCTGACGTTTTCAATGTCCAGTTTTTTCCATAGACGCGCCGCTATTGCGATCACTTCCGCATCTATATCCGGCCCAGCAATACCGAAGGTTTCAATGCCAGCCTGATAGAACTGACGATAACGCCCTTTTTGAGGACGTTCATGGCGAAACATGGGGCCGGTGTACCAGATGCGTTGTTGCTGGTTGTGGAATAATCCATGTTGCAAACCAGCGCGCACACAGCCAGCGGTGCCTTCGGGTCTAAGCGTCAGGCTGTCGCCATTGCGGTCTTCAAAGGTGTACATTTCCTTTTCAACTATATCCGTGGCGTCTCCGATGGCGCGCTTGAAAAGTCCCGTAGGTTCAACCACTGGGGTGCGTAATTCCTGATAGCCATAGCTGTTAAACAGGGTGCGTGCGGTGTTTTCGATGAATTGCCAGCTGGCGCTTTGAGTCGGAAGTATGTCGCGCATGCCGCGCACAGATTGGATATTTTTTGCCATGGATGATTGCTTGTATGAATGCTTGTATAAATGCTTGTATAAATGCAGGGTGGTTATGTTGATTATCGTAGCGTAAAGCGTCTATTGTATTGTGAAATTGGCAATGCTGCCTTTGATGTAGGGAGAAATATCCTTGGGTTTTCCATCCACGAAAATGGAAACGCCCTGTGCATTGCCAACGCGGAATTTGAGTGGTTTTTCCAGCTCCAGTATTTTTTCATTTCCTGCGGGAGTTTGTCCTTCATACACGGTTTTATTGTTTTTATCCCGGATGCGCAGCCATACTTCCTTGTTGAATTTCAGTTTGATGTTGACCTTGTTGTTTGATGCATTAGCGCCTGAGTCAGCTTGCTTTTCTTGTTGTTTGTCTTTTTGGGTTGTGTTGTTGGCTTCGGACTTGTTGTTACCCGCACTTACGGGGTTTAAGTTATCGCCTGGTTTTTTATTTTTTCCTTCGTTATTCGTTGCAGCCTTATTCGCTGTAGCCTCATTCGCTGTAGCCTTGTCATTAATCTTGTCCCTGGCTTTATCCTCAATGGGAAAATCAATATTCGCGAGTTGGGCCAGGGTTTTATCAAGGGGCTTTTTATTCTCGTCATTATTGTCTGAATTGGTTTTGTTAGCATTGACTTTATGATCAGTGGCGTGCTGACTATCGGCGTCAGCTCCATCTGTCATTGGCAACGGAGCGGGCATATTGCCAAGGAGTTCCGGATTATTTTGCGAGTCGCCTGGATGAGGCGCGCCTTGCTGGGAAAAGCCGCTCCAGGTTTTGCTAAACCAGTTCTGAACGCCTGGGGTCATGAAAACCGCCAATAAAACTGCGATGACGAGTCCGGCAATCGCGAGCCTGACCAATAAAGGGAAGAATGATCGTTTACGATGAAAGGAAGATGCCGGTTTGAAACGATGCTGCAATTCATCCGGAGCCGCGCCGCGCAAGGTTTCGTAAATTCCGATCAATTCATCTGGCGATTTCTCGGCGATTTTTGCATATCCGCGTAAATAACCCCGTATATAGGGTGGTTCCGCCAGTGTTTCAAACTGTTCATTTTCAAGCCTGATAATGGTGTTTTCAGCAAGGCATAATGCATCGGCGGTCTGCGTAACCGAATAGCCGGCGGATTCACGGTATTCTATTAATAGTGCGCCGAGGCTGCCTGCAAGCTCTTCCTGAGTCGCGGCGGCTTCTTTCTTTTCCCTTTTTACTGACATGGCGTGAGATTATACTGGTTAGAGTTAAACTGCGCTAGCTGATTGCTAGCGATTATTAGTGATGCTATTTGCTTCGTCGCTGGTGGGGAAGAGCCTGAGCAAGGCTGCGCTACAGCGACTCGCCTTGGCCGGATTGCCCATTTTCTTATTCAGTTTTGAACAGAGCAACAAGGCGTCTGGCGTTGATTTACCAACTTTTTCATAGCGTAACAGAAAAGCCTGGGCGCGCGGGTAATCCTTTTTATCGTAGTATAATTTGGCCATCTGTAACAGTGCGGAACTGAAGGAGCTGTGTTTTTTCAAGGCCATGCGAAAATATTTCTCTGCCTGTTCTGGTTGATTGGCCTTGTAGCTGCAAATGCCTGCGTTGGTATAGGCGTATTCGGGCGTACTGTAAAGCGGATCTTTAACAGCCATCAAAAATTGTTTAATGGCCGCCTGGCGTCGATTCGTGCTACATAGAAAGGAGCCATAATTATTTCTGATTTCAGGGTTTTTAGGGTCAATTTCCAGCGCTTTTTTAAAGTGTTCTTCCGCCTTGTCATTTTCTTCAAGCCGTTGTTTCAAAATGGCGAAGTAGTGATGGGCTTTGACTGAATCCGGATTTTGTTCCAGCGCCTTAAGCAGTTTTTGATTGGCTAGTTGCAAGCGACCGCTTTGTAAATACTTTACGCCGAGTTCGGCATTATATTCTGCAGCCTTGGCATCATGACTGGCGTTTGTGATCTGGCTACAGGCGCCGAGGAATAAACCGGCTCCCAGTAAAGCAGCCAGCCCTAATGGTTTTAATCTGAAGTTCATTGAATAGCCCCTTATTTATTCAATCAGTTTATTGTTGTTAGTCAGTTACTTGTAAATTGTATTTAATCTAAAATATCTAACTTGCCTGTAACTACTCAGCGTATTCATCTTTTGCTCCATTTCGGCGTTATTTTCGTACTCGAATGGTCACATATTAACTATATGCTCACATTCTCCGTGCGAAAATGCCTTGAACTGAATCAAAATCTAAACGCTGAGTAGATACACTTGCCTTTTATCCTGTTAACAGGTCAACACACGTATTCAGTCTCTACAATAACTTACGCCGTAACACATCATGTTTCGATACGCGCGAAGTGTATTTCCCGCCGGCTTTTATCATTAACCTCACCGGCCAGTTGTCCGCAGGCGGCGTCAATATCCTGTCCGCGCGTTTTACGGGTGATGGTAATCATGTTCGCTGCTTCCAGTATTTCCCGGAAACGGTGTATGCGGTTGTTGGATGAGCGCGCATAACGTGTTTCTGGAAACGGATTAAATGGTATCAAATTGACCTTGACAGGTACATCTTTTAATAAGCGCACCAATTCGCGTGCGTGTTGATCCGAATCGTTCACTTGATGCAGCATGACATATTCAATGGTGATTTTCTCGCGACCCGCCTTGCCATCCAGATAACGTAGACAGGCGTCAATCAGCGTTTTGATTGGGTATTTACGATTAATGGGCACCAGCTGGTTGCGTAACTCATCATTCGGGGCGTGCAGTGAAATGGCCAGGCTCACATCAATCTGCTTGCGCAATCGATCCAGTGCGGGAACTACGCCGGAGGTGCTTAGCGTAACGCGGCGTTTGCTGAGTCCATAGGCGTTATCATCCAGCATCAGGGTCATGGCGTCGACCACATTGTCGTAATTAAGCAGCGGCTCGCCCATGCCCATCATCACCACATTGCTGATAACGCGATCACTGGAGGGATCGGGCTGTAATACCTTTTTGGCTATCCATAGCTGGCCAATGATTTCGGCGACCGTCAGGTTGCGATTAAAGCCCTGGCGTGCAGTGGAGCAGAATGTACAATCCAGCGCGCAGCCGACCTGAGAGGAAACACATAAAGTGCCGCGGCCATCTTCGGGTATGAATACCGTTTCGATACAGTTGCCGTCATCCAGCCTGAGCAACCATTTATGGGTGCCGTCAGAGGAGGCCTTGTCGAGTACAATCGCGGGCGCACGTATCTCGGAAATAGCTTCAAGTTCGGCGCGCAAGGCTTTGCTAACATTGGTCATTTTAGAATAATCATCAATGTTGAACTGGTGTATCCATTTGATGATCTGGGTCGCGCGAAATGGCTTTTCTCCGCGTTCCTGGAAAAAGCGTTTAAGCCCGTCGCTTGTAAAATCAAGCAGGTTGATTTTTGGTGATGTAGCCTGGTTCATGATTGTCTGGCGTTTTATTCGCCGTGCTGGCGTTGCATTGGTTTGCAGCGGTTTAACGGAGCCGGGGGCAGATCTCATCTGCCGAAAAGAAGTAATCTATTTCTATTTTAGCATTTTCTGCACTATCAGAACCATGCACGGCGTTTTCATCGATGTTTTCTGCAAAATCGGCGCGAATGGTGCCGGGTTCTGCTTCTTTGGGGTTGGTCGCTCCCATCAGTTCGCGATTTTTTGCAACCGCGTTTTCGCCTTCAAGAACCTGGATCATGACAGGGCCGGATGTCATGAATGCCACCAGCTCGCCAAAGAAAGGGCGCTCCTTATGCACCGCGTAAAATCCCTCTGCATCGCTTTTGCTTAATTGTTTCATTTTGGCGGCGACGATTTTAAGGCCGCCTTTTTCAAAGCGGGTGTAGATTTCACCTATCACGTTTTTTGCCACTGCGTCCGGTTTTATAATTGATAATGTCTGTTCGTTCGCCACCTTAACCTCCTGTATATTTGTCTCCCGAATGTTCCAAAATGTACTGCTTTAGCCGGCAGCAAGCAGCTTCAGGAATGAAAAACCCACTTCAGGGTGTGAAGTGGGCTGGAATTGGGTAAATAAGTCGGACTATTGTACTGATCTGACATGAATTGGCAAATAAGCTTTTATCTACAGGGCACCTCTATTAATAGGGTGTTTCTTCTGCAAGGCTAGAAGGCATTATATCCTAGGCGCACATCGCAGTGAATGCTCATTGCCTTCGCAAGATGTGCAACAACGGAGATAATGCCTTATA
>JANTHA010000055.1 GCA_024762625.1 Thiotrichaceae bacterium | reverse complement strand
TTTTAATGCTTTTTCTATGCTGGCCTGACCGCTTCCTTGTGCTATCCAGCCCATATCGCCATTATGCGCTTTTCCATAGGGGTCAATGCTCATTTTTCCTGCAAGCTGGAACAGGCTGGCTTTGCCTGATTTGATCAGATCTTTAGCCTTTTCTGCTTGCTCCCGGTTGGCGAGTACGATCTGGCCGATATGCCATTGGTCTCCAACCCGACTTATTTCGGGATGTGAATCATAATAATCCCTGAGCGCCTTTTCACTCTGTTCCTTGTCGCCTAACCATTGGCGCGCTTTTTTCTTGCTTAAAAGGGTGGGGAGTAACTGCTCTTTGTAACGCTCAAGTTGTTTGCTTATGTCAAGGCGTTCTTTTTTAGCAGCATTCAGGATTAATAAAAATTCGATCTGTTGATACAGTTTTTCCTGCACGGCGTCTTTTTCCGGCGGTGGCGTCATCTGGCTGGCGTCAAACAGATCAGACGCGCGAATACTCAAACCTTCATCGCCTTCCATCAAAATGGTATCTGGCGTCATTTGCGGGTTGATGCGCTCTTCGTGTAGTTTAACATGCAGGCTGTCGCGGAGTTTTAACAGGGTAAGTTTAAGCAGGGCCTTATATTTTTTTGATTTCTCAGCGGATTTTGCCGCTGCGTAGGCGTCATGATTGTCTTTGTAACGCGCGCGAAGCTGCTTAAGTTCGGCATCAGTCAATTTTACCGCGTGCTTTAGCGCGTTGGTGTATTGACGGTAAAGCAAACCATCGGTGTAATTATTCAGGTCATCCTTGAAAGACTGTGTTTGATCAAGTTTTAAACGTTTTGCCTCGGCAGCCAGTAATCTGGATGCAACCATGCGTTTTAATAAATCACCGCGTATGGAAGCCTGTACATTTTCATTGAGTGTATTAAATTGTGTATAAAAGGGTGAGCTGGTCAGCGCTTTGCGCAACTCGCCGCGAGTGATTTTACTATCGTCAATGGTGACAAGAATTTGTCCGGCGCTTGATTGCTCGGCATTATTGATGTTTGCAAATATGCCGGGAGACAGAATCAGTCCGAGTGCGATGCTGCTTGAAAGTATGCTTGTTTTTATCATCATATCGTTGGTTTTATTTATAAAATGGAAAGTGCGCAGTATAGAGAGCGGTAACTGGCAAGAAAATAATAAATGTTAATTCTGTCTGGCGTGGTCTGTATTCGGAATAGAGACGATCGCAGATAATCATCATCAAAACAACATCAAAAAACAGAAGCAGCCAGCTCTTTAAGCGCCTCAAAGTCATGAACGCGTATATGGTTATGGCGGCAATCAACAATATTGGCGCGCCGTAATTCCACGGCAACCCGGCACATATGGACGGATGTAATTCCAATCGCGTCGGCCACGTCTTCATGGGTTAACGGGAAATCTATACTTTGGTTGATATCAACGCCCCTCATTTTTAGCTTGTTCAATATATCAACCAGAAAATAAGCGAGTTTCAATTTCGCAGGCGCTTGTCCAACATAGGTTAGACGAGTTCTACAGGTATTAGCCTGGGTTTCTTGAATGCTGATCAGGCTTTGAATTAATTCGGGGCTGTGTTGCAATAGCTGGATAATGTTTTTTTCGGAAAAAGAACAGATTCGGCAGTCTGTTACCGCCATTGCGGAATAATTGATGGCTTGATTCATCTTGGTTCGATAACCTAGAAAATCGCCGGAAAACGCCACGGAAAGCACCTGCCTCTGTCCATTTGAGAGTGTTTTGAAACAGAGGATCCAGCCTTCCTGAAGCGTGTAGGCGGAGTTTGGCGTATCGCCTTCCATAAACAGATAATCACCCGCCTTCAATGTTGTTTGTGTGCTGCGCAACAGCTGAAAGTGTTCCAGATCCTTCTGGCTACATTGTTTGAACCAGGCATGTCGGCGGGATGAACAGGTTTCGCAACTGATTTTTTCTTCAATGGGCAGCTTGGGTAATAAACTCATAATCTCGCATTTGTTGTTAATTTGTTGCTACATTTGTTGTTAATTTGACGCTAAATTAATAGTTAATAAAGGCGTGGGATTCAGCCTGGTCATTTCTACGCTAAACCAGAAGTTTTCTTATTTCGGCAAAGCCATTTTAAGTATTCAAGTGAAATAGAATAGTTATTAACATTTGTTAAGGATGCTCTCAAAATCCAGTGTAAGAATGAACGAAGATATGCGGTAACTGTATTTAATGATGTACCTTATTTTGATTCATTACAAATTGCCAGTAAAATCCTAGGTAATTAAAGTTAATTAAGGGTGTAAAGGATAGTTGTTAAAGTTAACTAAGGTCATTTCAGATTTATTATAATTCAGACGCCAAATTGTGAGACTTATTCAAAGTCTTCTGATAAAAAATAACTAAAATTCAGGTTAAATTGTATTTTTACTTCTATAGTATTGAGAATAGTAAGTGAAGTGATTATTTAAGACCTATAAACAAACAAAATGGATTGATTCTGGCAAGATTGAATCAAGCCAATGAATCAAGACGAAATGATTTTGACCCCGTTTTTTAATATACGGAATAACAGGAGAATTCTATGGTGGAACTAAGCCCTGAAGAGCAAGAGAAGGCAATTGCCGAAGCCCCTAAAGGAACATGGGCGATATTATTGGTATATGCTGTGTTAATGGTTGTAGGCTGGCTGTATATGTTTTATGGCTTTTTTCTTCCCCATGGTCCGGTCCAATAGTTCGGCGCTTAAACGCCAACACCTTCATACTTAAGTACTAAACACAAAGGAACATTATCATGCATGTAGACGGTACTGAAAAAAAATGGGTTATTCTGTCATTTCTTATGGCTTTCGCCATGATGGGTATCCTCACAGCCTATGCAATAAATTATAATATTCGCCCGCCGAGCAATGTTGAAACGGTCGATTCCAATGCTTTGCATTTAACAAAAGAATTTGCTGAGGATAACCTGGGTCTAAAGGTGTTAGCGGATGGCACAGTCACTGTCACCATGGTTGCAGCGCGTTATGGTTTTTATCCGCAAAATTTAAAAGTGCCAAGCGATACGTCGATCAAGTTTCGTCTGGCTAGCGCAGATGTGTTACATGGCGTTCATACGGCAGGGACAAACATGAACACCATGGTTGTTCCAGGTTATGTCTCTGAGTTGACAACGACTTTTCCGCATGTTGGAAAATTTCCCATGTTCTGCAATGAATACTGTGGTCTCGGTCATGATTACATGTGGTCGCGACTTATTGTAGTTCCCAAAGATCAATTTACATTACCTGCACCACAGGGAGGCGCGCAATAATGGAAGCGAGAATGGCAGCGAGTGAAAGCAGATTACCACTGGCAAATATCTGGATAGCCTTTATAACCTTTGCTTTGGCGGCATTTATGGGGCTTTATCAGGTAGCGGAGCGTAGCGGTTTATTCCCCAAAATTGAAATCATTGAACTTTATTTCCGTTCTGTTTCCAGTCATGGCGTGATAATGGGCTATGTGTTAACCACCTTTTTTATCATGGGTTTTGGTTACTGGGTTGCGAGTAGTTCTCTCAAAATCCCATTATGGGGTGGGAAAAAACTTGGCTGGCTGGGTTTCCTGATAAGTCTGGGCGGCACCGCAATGGCGGCGATTATGCTGTTTACCGGCAAGGCCTCCATTATGTATACCTTTTATCCTCCCTTGAAGGCAAATCCGCTTTTCTATATTGGCGCAGCCTTTCTTGTCGTGGGTTCATGGGTCTGGTGTCTGCAAATGGTGATGACCATGAATGTCTGGAAGAAGCAGAATCCTGGCGTACCTGTGCCCTTGTCGATGTATGGGATGACTGCCAATGCGATTCTCTGGTTTATTACCAGTCTGGGCGTGTCGTCCGAAGTGCTTTTCCAGTTGATACCCTGGTCGCTAGGCTGGATTGATACCATCGATGTGGGACTAGCCAGAACCTTATTCTCGTGGACCTTGCATGCGATTGTTTATTTCTGGTTAATACCCGCTTACATCGCTTTTTACACCCTGGTGCCGAAGGCGGCCGGGGGTAAATTATTCAGTGATGAATTTTCGCGTATTTCCATTTTGATGTTGCTGGTATTCAGTTTGCCAATCGGCATGCATCATTTATATGTTGATCCCTTTCAGTCTGCCGGCTGGAAGTTTGTCCATATGATAGGTACCTTCATGGTCGCCGTACCCACCTTGATTACCGGTTTTACCGTGATTGCGTCAATGGAGGTTGCAGGTCGCCTGCGTGGCGGTAAAGGTCTATTTGGCTGGATCAAGGCGCTCAACTGGTCAAACCCCATGGTGCTTGCAGGCGGACTCTCCTTGTTAATGTTAACCGTTGGCGGCTGGGGCGGCGTGGTGAACGCCAGTTATTCCATGGATGTGGCCGTACATAACACACAATGGATAACCGGCCATTTTCATCTGATTTTCGCAGGCACTACCGTCATTATGTATTTTGCAATCGCTTATTACATGTGGCCTAGCCTCACAGGAAAGCCGCTGTTTTCCAAAAAAATGGCGCTGGCTCAATTATGGTTGTGGTTTATCGGCATGTTGATATTAACCTTGCCCTGGCATATCCTGGGCTTGATAGGTCAGCCTCGGCGTATCGGCGTTCCACCCTATAGCGCTGAATTCACTGCGCCATGGGAACCCTATCTGATTTTGATGTTTACTGGAGGAGTCATTTTGTTTTTTTCCGCCCTGTTACTAATCATTAATCTGTTATTTAGCCATTTGAAACGCAAAAGTTCTGAAAGGCCAGTCATGGAATATGCTCAGGCGCTTCATCCTTCACTTAAAATGCCCACACTACTGAATGGTTTTGGCTTCTGGACGGCGGTAATCGCAGTTTATATGGTCGCCAGTTATGGTTATCCGATTCTTCAATTCTTCTTGATGGAAACTCACGGTACTTTCCCATGGAGCATATAAACATGACTTACAAAACAACAAGATATAATATAAATTTCTCTTCTCTTAAATCACCGTTTAAAAAATCACTACAGTTTGCGCTTGTTTCCCTTGCTTTACTTGGCGCTAACAATGCGTTTTCCGCTGCATCATCCAATGTGGTCTGGAATTCAGAAACCCGCGCCTTGATTAAAAACGCCGATATAGAAAAAGGCAAGGAAGAGGCGAAAATTTGTGATGGTTGTCATGGTAAAGACGGGACGGCTGAACTGGAAGATAATTTCCCATCACTCGCGGGGCAACTCGCCGAAGCGACCTATAAACAAATGATGGATTATAAAGATAACACTCGCGGTCATGGCATTATGCAAAATTTCGCCAACATTCTGTCAAAAGAGTCCATCGCCAATATTTCCGTTTATTATTCAAAACAGGCTTTGCCTACGACTAAAGGCGAAGAACCAACAGCCGCCGCCATTAAACTTGCAAAACTTGGGGATGGCGATCGTTTGATTCCGCCCTGTGCGGCTTGTCATGGCGATAAAGGACAGGGAGCCATTGTCGATGTGCCAGCCCTGGCGGGACAAAATCCCAGTTATTTCATTACGGCCATGCAAAGGTTCAAATCAGGCACGCGAGCGAATGATATATACAATCGCATGAGATTGATCTCCAGTTCCCTGACAGATCAGGAAATCGATGAACTTGCCAATTATTATGCGTTTATCGGCACGCCAGAGGAAGAATAAGGCGACTATTATAAGTATAGGCGCATTAATATTTTAAAATAATCCATGCCTGATTCTCATTGTTTTCACTGTGGCTTGCCCATCAGTGAAAACACGCCCAAAGAGCGAGAAGTTCAAACGCTTGAGGTAAAAAACAAGCAGCGCCATTTTTGTTGTCCTGGCTGCAAAGCAGTGTGTGAAGCGATTGTTGAGTCGGGCCATGAAGATTATTATCAGTATCGCGATACAAAAAATAAAACGGTCAATGCCGAAGAACTGCCAGCGCTGATCAATAAGCTCAAGCTTTACGACAAGCCTGAAATTCAACGCGATTTTGTTCGTGAAGGTCAAAACAATAAAAACCAGAAATGGAAAGAAGCCTGGCTAATTCTTGAAGAAATTCGTTGTGCGGCCTGCCTCTGGTTGAATGAACGCACTTTGAGACAGCTTGATGGCGTTCTGGATGTGGATATGGATTACACCGGGCAGCAAGCCAGGGTGCGCTGGGATCCGGATAAAATCAAGTTAAGTGATATTTTAACTGCAATAAGCAATATTGGTTATATTGCCCATCCTTTTGATCCACAACACCGCGAAGCGCTAAACAGGGAACAACAACAACGAAGCCTTAAACGAATTATTTTCGCCGTGATTCTGGGCATGATGGTGATGCAAACCGCAATCGGCAGTTATTTTTTTGGCGATCGGCTAGCCAGTGGAGAATATCCCTTGTGGATTAAAATTACTCGCTGGACAAGTTTGATAGCGACTGGTTTTATACTTGCCTATCCAGGACAACTTTTTTTCCGCAACGCCTGGCGCGATCTTAAAAATAAAACACTGGGTATGGATGTCCCGGTAGCATTGGGCTTGTCGATCGCCTGGCTAGGCAGCCTGTACGCCACGGTTACGGGCGAGGGTGAGGTTTATTACGAATCCATCGCCATGTTTGTGCTGTTAATGCTGATTGCCCGCTATATGGAATTACGCGCACGCATTACGGCGACCGCCTTACTGGATAAAAACGCCAAAATCATTCCACAAACTGCGCATAAACTGACGGATGGAAAAACCACTGATGTGACCCTGTTTGAATTACATTCAGGCGATAGAATACAGGTTTATCCGGGTGAAGCAGTGCCTGTGGATGGAATCCTGAAAAGCGCACAGAGCAGTTTTGATGAATCCTTGTTAAGCGGTGAGGTTTTACCAGTCACTCATCGTCGCGGCGACCGGATTCTGGGTGGTTCAATCAATATCGAACAGCTTGTCGAGCTAGAGATTGAGGATAAAGCCAATTCAACGCTCGGAAAAATTGAGCAGCTAACCCGGCAAAGCGTTAGCAGTCGCCCCTATTATGTCGACCTGGCTGAGAGCATGGCGGGCAAGTTTGTTCTGGCGATTTTGCTGATTGCTTTAACGACGTTTACTTACTGGTCATGGGCGAATCCATCGCATGCACTGGCAAACACAATCGCGGTGCTGATTGTTACCTGCCCATGCGCTTTGGCGATGGCGTCACCCGTTGCTTTATCTTTATGCACTGCTGGCTTATCCAAACTACATATCATGGCGCTGAGGTTGTCTGCAATAGAAGAAATCAGTCATGTAGACACAATTGTGTTCGATAAAACAGGTACTTTGACTATCGGTAAGCCACAAATTGACTCTGTGATAGTACTCGGAGATGATGATGAAAAAACGTATCTTCAAATTGCGGCCAGTATGGAGAAAAACTCGGAACATCCTTTTTCCAAAGCGATCATCAAGGCCGCAAAGGACAAGGATCTGGATTTTCTCGATTTGCAAGCCACCCGGAATTATCCTGGAGAGGGTATAGAAGCCACGATTGGGCATCAAACATGGAAACTGGGTAGTTTCACGTTTGCAGGCGACAAAGATAAGCCTTTGGATCCCGATGTTGTACAAAAAATAAATTATTTAAGGCAAAAAGGATTAAGTGTTCTATATTTAAGTAATACTCAGGGCGTTCAGGCATTATTTTGTCTTGTTGATGCATTGCGTGATGGTATTTGTGAATTTTTGGCTGAATTACCTAAAAATGTGGCATGCTTTATTCTGAGCGGAGATCATCCGCAAAGCGTACAGTTTATTGCCGGGCAATTGGGCATTCGGGATGCTAAGGGTGGTATGTCGCCAAACGAGAAATTAAGCTGGATACAGGACCGACAGAAAGCCAATCATCATGTGTTAATGTTTGGCGATGGCATCAATGATGCGCCTACACTCGCAGCGGCGAATGTTTCCGTATCATTTAGCGATGCAACGGATCTGGCGCAGAGTCATAGCGACTTTGTGAGTTTAAGAACGGATTTTAGTCAGATGGCGAATGCCTTTCGTTTGATGAAGAAAACCCGTCGCATTATTGTACAAAATTTGATGTGGGCCGTGCTGTATAACGTGATAGCCGTTCCGATTGCCGCAATAGGCTGGATTACTCCCTGGATGGCCGCCATAGGGATGTCGGTAAGTTCTTTTGTGGTGGTGCTAAATTCCTTGCGCCTGAAACGAGGTGTTTAACAAAGCGTTGAACATAGCGTTTTACATAGCTTTAAATAATATAGTTTTTAACCTGTTAGCTTTTTTAACAACGTATAGATAAATTTAGGTCTGTTTTTTCAGTAAATGGGATCGATAAAAAGCTTAAACCGAATGAAAACTAATTAAGTGTTTTTTACATATGTTAAGGACTGCAATCGCTACGCATTGAGATACTCATTTTTGAATGCGTTTTTTCGCTGTAACGATAAAGTTGTCGGGTTGCGCCGACGTTAATGATGAATACAATATCTTATCTTGGAGGAAAGATATGACGAGGAATCAGAATTCACTGTTTACCGTTTGGAATAACAAAACCTTACTGGCGATGCTGGTCGTTTTAAGCCTGATGGCGGTAAGCTTTGCATTGAATGCTGAATCCACTGAGTCAGCAAACAAGCCAGCCAAGAATACAGAACAACAGGCAACAGGCAAGGTTGTTAATAATAAAGTTAAGTACGTCCCTCAAAAATATTCAGAATCAGAGCGTAAACCCAAGAACGATTATAATATCACCATCAATTATGAGTTGGGTATGCATTGCACTGGCTTTGATTTTACCTATTGTTGTATATTGCCGCCCTATAACTCGATTCAGAGTCAGGTTATAAAAACCGCCACTGATGAGGACTCTCTACCTGTTTTGCTGGGTGCAGATGAAAAAAATCCACGAATTCTGGTAGACGGCGATAAGCGCATGAAGTTGAGTTACAGCCATGTAGGCAACAGCTATTCAGAAGGCGTTAAACTTAATTACTGGCGCGTGCCGTTTGATCTGGATGGCGATGGCAAGTATGAAGATGGTGAAAATGTCGGTAACGCCTACTTTACCCATCTTTATATTTATGAAGACCTGGAGGGAACCATTCCGGATGGAACCAGTAAGGACAGCCTAAAGAAATATGTGGGCATCCAGCTCAAAATTCCAACAGATCATGGTCCAACTGGCGATCCATTAAAGAAAGGCGACCTGCGTTACTCCACAGAAACAGGAACTGTCGTTTTTACAAAATCGCCGGTGCTGGATAATGTGCCCATCATGCTAACCCATCCGGGCATCTGGGAAGCGCTTGGCTTGCCTTTGACTCCATTCTTTGATGATCAGGTAGGCAAGAATCCGCTGGAACTGGTAGAATCCGATATTTCGCCTTACCAAATGGCCAAGGTAGATCTTGTCGACGCTGATTCCGGCAAGCCCGTGCTGGATAGCCATAGCGGTAAACCAATCAGTTTTACCGGCACTAATCCGATCGATGTGCCTAACTGCGCCAACTGTCATTCCAATGAAAATGCGAATGGCAAGAAACATACCTTGTATAAAGCTGAAAAGGCCTTCTGGAAAGGACTGGGAGCCAGTGACTGGATAGCCAACCTGAAGGCCACATCCGTCTCGGTGCTGCAATTGCACGATAGTAAATTTGGTACAACGTTCCTGGATGACTATGATAGCGAAAGTAGCTCAACCAGCAACCGTCTTGGACGTGACCCGGTTTTATGTCAGAAATGCCACGCAGACAATGTGATTGGCGCGCTAAACTCAGTCGGTACAGCCCAGGCGGTCATGGACAAAAAAATGCGCAAGGATACGCCGCTGGAGCCACTCAGTCAGGCCATGCATCGCGGACATTTGCAGGTGCGCGCACTCTCTGATTCGCAAGGACGCACCGGCGCCTGTCAGGGCTGTCACCCTGCGCATCGTCAGGATCATAATATGGAAGGCTACCCAATTACACTGGAGGGTCGAAATGCTTATTCCAAAGCGGATAATCGCGATTCTGCGGGCGGTTGCTATGTGGGACGCGATGTTCATTCCAATCCCAACAAGGACAGGGATGGCGCTGAAACGCCAGAACATCTAAATGCAATTGGTCAATGGTTACAGACCAATGTTTCACAAATTGGCAATGGCGGCGAAGCAAAAGGCTTATGGTGCACCAACTGCCACAATGAATTAAGCCGGATTTTGTATTCGAAAGACAATATTACCCAGGCTTTCTGGCAGAAAGGCGAAACACTACGCAATAAATCGCTGGAAGAAATCGCCAAAGCGCTGAATCTAAGCGTGAAGGAGTTAACCGAACATTGGATGGATCCCAAAACAAAACCGTCAACTTTCATTCCAAAATTGGCGGATATGAAAGACATTTTGCGTAACTGGGATAGAAGCAGGATTATCGCTAACGTTGCGGTCATCGCAACCAAGGATGGCAAGCCTTTGATCAAAAAGGATGAAGATGGCGATCCCAATGTTGTGATACTTTCAACCAACCCTAAGGCCGACATTGCCTCATTGACCTTGCCGGAAGGCGCAGATGGCGCTGTTGCAGCGCCCTATGATGCAGCGACACATGGACGCGATTACTGGTTGTCGCCCGGCGTTCCGCATTGTGCAGATTGCCATAAAGCGCCTTATGTTGAAGGGCAGGGCGGCGTAGCATTCCCTATCACGCAACCGGGTAAATATGCGCAAATGCGTTATTCCAAAGGCCATGCCGGTCTTGCCTGTCAGGCTTGTCACCAGTCCATACATGGTTTGTTCCCGGTCGCACAAGGGGTTGATCCAACTAGCTATAACCAGCCGCCGCAATACAACCCGGATGGTAGCCGCGGCCCATTAAAATGCGCAGCTTGTCATGTGAGTAATGAGTCTGGCGTCCCCATTATTGCTGAAAACAAAACATTTA